>CAZMRN010000052.1:0-9892 GCA_964568575.1 uncultured Caulobacteraceae bacterium | reverse complement strand
CCATCGACCTCCAAGGCCAACCCGACGCAACCCTCTTCATCGCCGGACAATCCGCTGCAGCCCTCCAGGACGACATCTTCTACGGGTGAGGTGGGCTTCACTTGCTTTGGACCTCTCTCGGTCAAGCGATCCGGCGCTGATCAGACTGCCCTTCCGACCATTGCGTGTGATGCGGCAAACTGGAATTGTTCGGCCGACACCACGCTGCGAGGACCCTCCCCCATGAAAACGCGCATCACCGAGCTGTTCGGCATCGAGCACCCGATCATTCAGGGCGGGATGCATTATGTGGGCTTTGCGGAGATGGCGGCGGCGGTGTCGAACGCCGGGGGCTTGGGGATCATCACGGGGTTGACGTTAGGGACGCCGGAAAAGCTCGCCGCCGAGATCAAGAAGTGCCGCGGCATGACCGACAGGCCCTTCGGGGTGAATCTCACCTTCCTGCCGTCGCTGACGCCGCCGGATTATCCTGGGCTCATCGGCGCCATCATCGAAGGCGGCGTCAAGATTGTTGAGACAGCGGGAAACAATCCGCAAAAATACCTGCCGGCCCTGAAGGAGCATGGCGTCAAGGTGATCCACAAATGCACCTCTGTTCGCCACTCGCTGAAGGCGGAATCGATCGGCTGCGACGCCGTCAGCGTCGACGGCTTCGAATGCGGCGGCCATCCGGGCGAGGACGATGTGCCGAACTTCATCCTGCTGCCGCGCGCGGCGGAAGAATTGAAGATCCCGTTTGTGGCGTCCGGCGGCATGGCGAATGCGCGCTCGCTTGTCGCCGCGCTGGCGATGGGCGCCGACGGGATCAATATGGGCACGCGCTTCATCGCCACGAAAGAAGCGCCGGTGCATGCGAACGTGAAGCAGGCGATCGTGGCGGCGAGCGAGCTCGACACGCGCCTCGTGATGCGCCCGCTGCGCAACACAGAGCGCGTGCTCACCAATTCCGCCGTCGAACGGCTGCTCGAGAAGGAGCGCGCGCTCGGCGCATCGCTCAAGTTCGAGGACATCATCGGCGAAGTCGCCGGCGTCTATCCGCGCGTGATGACGGAGGGCGACATGGAGGCCGGCGCCTGGTCGTGCGGCATGGTGGTCGGCCTCATCCATGACATCCCGACCTGCAAGGAGCTGATCGACGGCATCATGACGGAAGCGGAGGAGATCATTCGCGGTCGGCTCAACCGCTTGCTTTAAGGCTGGCGCAGGGCCCAGGCGTGCGCCTCAGCAGAAGCGACCCATGCGATCGCGTTCGCGATCAGGCGCCGATAGTTCGGATCGGCGTAAGTGTCTGGCCCGTCGCCGGGTTGAAGATAGACGAGCGGGCTTGCGCCGGCGCGTTTCGCCCAGCCGACAAGATTCGAGCCGTCCTTGTGAGCCCAGCCGTCATTGCTGAACATCTTGCCGGCGACGGCGAGGGCTGCAGAATAAAACCCGTCGCGCGTGAAGGCATGATCGGAGCGCAGAAGCGGCGTCACATCGTCTGCGAACACCTCGAAGAGATAGAGCTCATCGGTGAGCGCAAACGTCGCCGGCACACCGGCCAGCACGGGATGCGTCGGATCGACCGCGGACACGGTGTGCGTCACGTCATGGCGATAGCCCGAATCCGCACACGCTGCGCCGCGCACGAGGCCCGGCTGGTATAGGAAGCAGCCGCCGAGGAAATCTGCATAGGCGGGCCATGCAGGCCACCCCGCGATCGCGTGGTGCAGCGCGACGATTCCCTTTCCGGTTTGCAGAAGCTTCGCAAAGCCCTCCTGCAAGGCTTGCGAGGGCGCGACGAACGATGGGCCGTCGGCGGCGCGAAAATCAATGCCCGGCATGTCGTAGAGCACAAGCGCATCAAACGCAGCCATGCCTTCCGGATTCATCAGAAGCGCCGCGGCCGGCTGCTCGACCAGCGTCGCGCTGACGCCCTCCATCTCGTCGAACATCGCCATGAACGGATCGCGGAGATAGGGATGCCCCTTCGCCGCGACCATGACGTTCAGCCGCTCCCCATACCGGATGATGGGCATGATTCAGCGCTCAGATCTTCAACATCTGCTTGCCGAAATTCTCGCCCTGGAACAGGCGCATCAAGGTGCGCGGCGCGTTCTCAAGGCCGTGCTGGATGTCTTCCTTGAATTTGATCCGCCCCTCGCGGATCCATTGCCGCATGCGGGCGCGCGCGGTGGGATATTCCGGGATGTAGTCGAGCACGATGAAGCCTTCCATCGTGCCGCGCATGAAGATCAGGTTGAAATAGTTCTCAGGACCTGCCGGCATCTGCCCCAGCTCGTAACGCGAAATGCCGCCGCAGATCACCACGCGCCCATGCATCGCGAGACACGCCAACATGTCGTTGAGAATGCGCCCGCCGACATTATCGTAGATCACGTCGACGCCTCGCGGCGCGAGCTCTTTCAGCTTGGCCCGCAGATTGTTCTCGCTCTTGTAATCAATCGCGGCGTCGTATCCCAACTCGTCGACGAGCCAGGCGCATTTCGCGGCGCCGCCGGCGATGCCGATCACCTTGCAGCCGGCGATCTTGGCGATCTGGCCCACCATCGACCCCGTGGCGCCGGCCGCGCCTGACACGACGACGACGTCGCCTGGCCGCGGACGGCCGTGCTTAAGCAGGCCAAAATAGGCGGTCATGCCGGTCGTGCCCATCGCGCCGAGATTCGCGGTGAGCAATTCGTCGTCCTCGAGCTTCTGCAATTCGCCGGCAGGCAGCGTCGCATAATCCTGCCAGCGCAACATGCCCGACACTTTGTCGCCGGGCTTGAACGCGGCGGCGCGCGATTCCACCACTTCCCCAATGCCGGAACCGCGCATCACTTCGCCGATTTCGGTCGGCGCGACATAGCCGCCGATATTCTCCATCCAGCCCTTCTGGGCCGGGTCGAATCCCAGATAGAGATTGCGCACAAGCACTTCGCCCGCCTCAGGCGCGCGCGCTTCGCCTTCGACCCATTTGAAGTCGCTGTCCTTGAGCGCGCGGCCGAGCGGGCGGTCATTGATCAGCCATTGGCGGTTCTTCATCGGATGCTCCTTAGGGACGTTAGATCGGGCCGGATGCGGCGAGCCATCCGCCGTCGACGAGCAGTTCGGCGCCCGTCACGGAGGACGATTCATCGCTCGCGAGATAAAGGCACGCGTCGGCGATTTCCTGCGCCGTCGTCATGCGCCCGATCGGCTGCAGCGTGGAGAAAAACGCCCGCATGCCTTCGGGATCGCCGGACGCGTCGAAGGCGGCCTGGTTCATCGGCGTGTCGATGGCGCCGGGATGGACGGAATTGCAGCGGATCGTTTTGTAGGCGCGCGCGCAATGCACCGCGACAGACTTCGTCAACAAGCGCACGCCGCCCTTGGACGCGGTGTAGGCTGCGCCATTGGCGAGCCCGATATAGCCGGTGATCGATGAGATGTTGACGATGGAGCCGGACGGGCCGCCGGGATTGGCCTTCATCGCGCGGATCGCATGCTTGCAGCCCAGCATCACGCCGGTGAGATTGACGCCGATCACCGTGTTCCACAGGTCGAGATCGGTGTCTTCGATGCTGGCGCCGCGGAACACGCCGGCATTGTTGACGACAATGTCAAGCCGTCCGCAGCGCAGCGTCACGTCGTCGACCAGGCGCGCCCAGCCCTCTTCCTTCGAAACGTCCTGATGCGCATAGGCGCCGCCGATCGCGGCGGCGACCGCTTCGCCCTTGTCATCCTGCACGTCCGTCAGCGTCACGATCGCGCCTTCACGCGCAAACGTGCGCGCGGTCGCCTCGCCGATGCCGGAGGCGCCGCCGGTGACGATGGCGACCTTGCCGTTCAACCGCCCCATCTGCGTTTCTCCTAGCCGACCGGCGGACGCGGCTTGTTCGACCAGGTCCAATCCTGGCGCCTGGCCCACGCCTCGAACGGTTCGAGATCGATCGGCAGCCGATCGAGCATCGCCTCGACATTGACTTCGAACGGCCGCGTCGGCGCGGTGTTGTTGTAGACGTAGAATTCGCCGATCCGCTGCGCGGTGAAATCTTTCATCTCGTCGCTCATCGCATCGCCGTAGCCGTCCGCCAGCACACGGCCGAATTGTTGCGGCGTCAGCGCCTCGTACGGAATGGCCTTGCCGAGCGCCTTCGAGAGGCGCGCAGCAACCTCAGGCGGCGTCAAGCGTTCGGGGCCGCCGATATTCATCCAGGCCCCTTCCATATCGGGCCTGTCGAGCGCGGCGATCATGAATTTCGCCACATCGTCGAGGCTGATCCAATTGGCTTGCAGATCAGGCCGCTGGCCGTAGCGAAACACGCCGTCGCGCGCGATGGACGGGAACGCGAAATTGGTGAGCAGATTGTCCATGAACAGCACGGAGCCGAACACCGTGCCCGGCGCGCCGGAGCGCCAAAGCGCGTTGATGCCGTGCGTGTTGTAGGCGTAGACGCCGGGATCGCCCGCACGGTCTGGAATCCAGGACGACGTGTTCCAAACGACGCGCTTGACGCCGGCTTCTGCGCTCGCCTTGCCGACCCGCCCGATCCAACCCGGCCGATCCGGCGCGCTCAAGGGATGCGTGTAAAACACGAAATCGACGCCGCGCACGGCTGCGGCCAACGATGCGTCGTCGCTGACGTCGGCTGGAACGATCTCCACGTCCGCATAGGCTTCGCCGAGAAACGGGTCGCTGCGTCGCGACAACGCCCGAATGCGATAGCCTGCGGCGTGCAATTGCCGCACCTGCGCAAGCCCCTGGCGCCCCGCGGCGCCGAACACGGCGACGAGCGGGCGCGTCATCCGAGCCTCCGCACCGGATCGGCGCCGGTCCAGTCGCGCGCGGCGGCCTGCATCATGGCGAAAAACGCGCGCCCGCCTGGCGCCGGCTTCAAGATCTCCACCATGGTTCCGTCGCCGCCGCCGGTGTCGACATAGATCACCGCGCCGCCGCCAGGCACTTTAGCTTCCTGCAGCACCTGCATGCCCGCGGTTGCTGCGCGCGCGGCGGCGAAATCGTCCGTCAGCAGACACACATGATGCAAGCCGCTTTTGCCCGCATCGCGCCAGCTTTTGTAGATCGACGGCGCGTCATTGTGCTGCTTGATCAGCTCGATCTGCATATCGCCCCAATAGGCGATGGCGATGGAGAAATCGATGTCCGCAGGCGCGCCGCGATAGCGCACGTCCTCGAGCGCAACGTGCTCGATGAGAAAAAACGGCCCCACGCCCATGGTTTTCGTCCAGAACGACAGCGCGGCGTCGAAGTCATCCGGCACATAGGCGTTTTGCATGATCGGGCCGAGCGCCGCGATGGCCGCGCTCATGGGCTTGGAACGCCGATCGCCCGCGCGATAGCGCGATGGGTGTTCTGCAGCGCAATCTCCTGGCGCCCATACACTACGGTGTCGTGCGGATCCAGTAGAGTGAGGTTGCGCCATCCCTCGGCGGCCACGACGTAATCCTCCGTACGCACCACATGGGCGACGCCGTCATAGGCCGCTTCGACCTCCGCGCGGTGCTCCGGCGAGCGCACCCCGCCATAGGCGTAAACTGTCTTGTGCGTGACGGTCTCCCCCGGCGCGTCGCCGGGAAAGTGGCGGAAGGTCGTCAGATACATTTTTCCTGGGGTGATCGAGCCGGCGAACAGGATCGTGTTCGGGAACAGGTAATGTATGCCCGACGGCTCGTTGCGGATGTCCCATTCGCTTTCCGGCGCGTCGAGCATGGTTTCGAGCGCGCGCTCGGCGAAGCCCACCCGATGGTGCGGATCGAAATGATCATAGATCACAACATCATTGCGTGTATTGGGCGAGATCGTCTGCGGATGCAGCGTCGCGAAATGATAACCTTCGCCATAGGTGTCGAGCGCATACTTCCAGTTCGCAGCGACTGGGAGCTCTCCACTTTTCACCCGCTCGCACTTGCGCAAATCCATGGCGGCGAGAACATCGCCAAACGCGCCAAGATGGGCGTCGAGATCGAGTTTCGCGCCGGGGGTCGCGATCACGAACACCAGCCCATGGCGCTCGTCGCAAGGGTATTCGATCAGGTGATCGCGCCCCTTCATCTCCCCGTCGAACGCTTCGCCTTGCGGCGCGCCGATCAGCTTGCCTTCGTTGGAATACGTCCAGCCATGGAACCAGCAGGTGAAGCGGCTCGCCTTGCCTTCGCGCTCATGCGTCAAGGCGGCGCCGCGATGCCGGCACACGTTCAAGAATGCGCGCACGCGCCCGTCCTTGGCGCGCGTGACGAGGATCGGCACGCCGGTCTCGTCGAACAAGCGAAACGCGCCTGGTTCGGCCAGGTCGGTCGACAGGCACACCAGAAGCGGCGTCTCGCGGAACAATTTCTGCCGCTCAAGCGCGTGGCGCGCCGGATCGGTATAGACGCTGACCGGATTGGCCATCGGCGCGTCAGCGAGGTCGCTGGTCTTGTTCTTCAGGTGCGCGATGGCGCGGCGCAGATATTGGCGTCGGTGCGCGCGCGTCGCCGCCTCGGGGTCGAGCGCGGCGGGCCGGTCAATCAGGGTCGTCATGACGCCATCACCTCCCGCACGGCCGCCTCGATGCGGCGCGGATTGGGCATGTATTCGTCTTCCAGATTGGGCGCGAACGGCACCGGCGTGTGCGGGCACGTCACTTTGCGGATCGGCGCCTTGAGCGACTTGAAGCCCTTTTCCGCCACGATCGACGACACGTCGGCGGCGAGCCCGCAGCGCGGCGGCGATTCATCGACGATGACGAGGCGGCCGGTCTTGCCGACGGAGTCCAAAAGCGTGTCCTCGTCAAACGGCGAAGTCGTGCGAGGATCGATCACCTCGACACTGATGCCCGCCTTGGCGAGTTCGGCGGCGACCTGAAGCGCGCGCGCCACCATCAGTCCGGTGCCGAGAACCGTGACGTCCTTGCCCTCGCGCACGATGTTCGCTTCGCCGAACGGCACGCGATAGGATTCGTCCGGCACTTCGCCTTCGGAATCGTAGAGCAATTTCGATTCCATGAAAATGACGGGATCGTCGTCGCGGATCGCCTCGATCATCAGACCCTTGGCGTCATAGGCGTTCGCCGGCATGACGACCTTCAGGCCCGGGATCATCGTGAACAGCGGATGCAGGGTCTGCGAATGCTGCGCGCCGGCGCGGAAGCCCGCCCCAATGGTCGTGCGGATCACCAGCGGCGTCTTGGCCTTGCCGCCGAACATGTAGCGGAACTTGGCGGCCTGATTGTAGATCTGGTCAAAGCACACGCCGACGAAATCGGCGAACATGATCTCGGCGATCGGACGCAAGCCCGTCATCGCCGCGCCGCCCGCAGCGCCGATGATGGCGCTTTCGGAAATCGGCGTGTCGAGCACGCGCTCCGGCCCGAACTCGTCGTAAATGCCGCCCAACACGCCGAACACGGAGCCCACCTTGCCCGGCCCGCCCGAGGCGCCCTGCCCGCCGGCGACATCCTCGCCCAGAACGATCACGTTCGGATCGCGCCGCATTTCCTGGCGGATCGCCTCGTTGATCGCCTGCCTGTAGCTTTTCTTCGGCATCTGGGAAGCACTCCTCAATAGCGGGCGTAGACGTCGGTCTCGAGCGTCTTGAGATCGGGGAAAGGCGCGGCCAGCGCAGCCTGCGCCGCCGCCTCGATTTCGGCCGCGACTTCAGCGTCGATGCCGTTCAATTCCGCCTCGTCGAGCAGCTTCACTTCAGTGACGCGCGCGCGGAAATTCTTGATGCAATCGATCGCGCGCGCGGCGGCCAATTCCTCGGCCGTGCGATAAGGCTGCGGATCGCCGACGAAATGGCCGAGATGGCGCACGCAGGTCGTCTCGAGCACATAAGGCAGCGCTTCTTTGCGCGCGCGCTCAAGCGCGCGGCGCATCCCGTCGACGACGGCGAAGAAGTCCGAGCCATCGACGGTTTCGGCCTCCAGCCCAAACGAACGCGCCCGATCTGCGATCGACTTGGCGCCGACGGCGTAGCTCGCCGCGGTATGCTCCCCATAGCCGTTGTTCTCGAACACGAAGATCGCCGGCACTTTCAGCACCACGGCCATGTTGAGCGCTTCGAACGTCGTGCCCTGGTTCGAGGCGCCGTCGCCGGAGAACGCGACCGAGACGCGGCCGCTCTTCTTGTATTTCGCCGTCAGCGCCGCGCCGACGGCGATCGGCGGCGATCCGCCCACAATGGCGTTGGCGCCGAGCATGCCCTTGGACAGATCGGCGATATGCATCGAGCCGCCCTTGCCGTTGCACAGGCCGCCCGCCTTGCCCATGATCTCGAGCATCATGCCGTGCACATCGCAGCCCTTGGCGATGCAGTGGCCGTGACCGCGATGCGTCGAGCCGATATAATCGTCGTCCGTCAGATCGTGGCACACCCCGACGCCCGACGCCTCCTGCCCGATATAGACGTGCGCAAAGCCTGGAATATTGCCGGCGGCGAATTCCTTCTCCACGCGCTCTTCGAACATGCGAATGGTCTTCATGCGCCGATAGGCGCGCCGCAATTCGTCGCGGCTCATCTGCAAAGCTTGTGCTGCGCCATCCGCCATGGGGGTCTCCTCAATCCGCGCCGCGACCGCCGTCGACGGTCAGCTCCGCGCCGGTCACGTAAGAACTTTCATCGCTCGCCAAATATGCGATCGCATCGGCCATGTGCTCGGGAAGGCCCACCATGCGCAGCGGGGTGTCGGCCGCGAAGGCGTCGGCGAGTTCTTGGGAATCGCCGAACTGGCCGGTGATCATTTCCGTCCAGATCACGCCGGGATGCAGCGAATTCACGCGCACCGGCGGGCGCATTGCGCCGCCTTCCATGGCGGCGGCCTTGGTCATGCCCGCGATGGCGCCCTTGGTGGCGCAATAGGCGATTGCGTTGGGATAACCCACCTGGCCCATCAGCGAAGAGACGTTGACGATCGCGCCGCCGCGGCCCGTCTTGGCGATCGCCGCCAAACCATGCTTCACGCCGAGCCATACGCCTTCGACATTGACGCGATAGGCAAGATCCCAATCGGCGGCGGTCGTGTCGGCCAACGGCTTCACAAAGAACACGCCCGCATTGTTGACGACGACGTCGACCCCGCCGAACTGCGTGAAGGCGGCGTCCGTCACGCGCGCCCAATCGTCTTCGCGCGCCACGTCGTGAGGAACGAACTGGCCGCGCCCGCCGGCGGCTTCGATCTGCGCTTGGGTTTCGCGGCCCGCGGCTTCATCGCGACCGGTCGCGATCACTGCGGCGCCTAAAGTCGCCAGCTTCGCCGCCGCAGCCCGACCGATGCCGCGCGTGGCGCCGGTGACGATGGCGACGCGATTGTGCAAGCTCATCACCGCCTCCTAACGCACGCTCATGGCGCCGTCGACGACGAGTTCGGCGCCGGTCATGAACTTGGATCGGTCGGAGGCGAGAAACACCACGGCGTCGGCGATCTCCTGCGGCTCGCCGAAGCGGCCAAGGGGGATCATCGGCGCGAGGGCGTCCTTCGGAAAGATCGCCGTCATGTCGGTGCTGATCAGGCCCGGATGCACGGAATTGACGCGAATGTTTTCCGGGCCAAGCTCCAGCGCGGCCGCCTTCGCCATAAGGCGGACGCCTTCTTTCGCGGCGCAATAATGCGTATAGCCGGGCGCCGCGATCTTGCCCATGATCGAGGACATCAGGATCGCCGATCCGCCGCGCCCCTTGCGCCGCATCGCCTCGACCATGGCTTGAAGCCCGAAAAACACCCCGCCCAGATTGACCGCGCACAGCGACCGAAACGCATCGAGAGTCATGTCCGTTGCGTTTTTCGGAAACGACACGCCGGCATTGGCGACGAACGTGTCGAGCCCGCCGAGGCGCCGCTCCGCTTCGGCGACGACGCCGGGCCACGCGGCCGCATCGGCGACGTCCTGTTGCAGGAAGATGGCTGCGCCGCCAGCGTCGCGAATGGCG
>CAZMRN010000051.1:8830-10000 GCA_964568575.1 uncultured Caulobacteraceae bacterium | reverse complement strand
CGAGGGCGCGCTTCTGGTGGTGGACGCAAGCCAGGGCGTGGAGGCGCAGACGCTCGCCAACGTCTATCAGGCGATGGACAACGATCTTGAGATCGTCACCGTCTTGAACAAGATCGATCTGCCCGCGGCCGAGCCGGAACGCGTGAAGCAGCAGATCGAAGACGTGATCGGCCTCGATGCTTCCGATGCGGTGGAAATATCAGCGAAGACGGGTTTAGGCATTCCCGATGTGCTGGAGGCGATCGTTTCCCGCCTGCCGCCGCCGAAAACCGGCGACCCCGCCGCACCCTTGAAAGCGATGCTGGTGGACGCCTGGTACGATCCGTACATGGGCGTGGTGGTGCTGTTCCGCGTCATCGACGGGGTGATGAAGAAGGGCATGCGCATCAAGCTGATGCAGACCGATGCAGCCTATGGAGTCGATCGCGTCGGCGTGTTCCGCCCGAAGGCGAGCGATGTCGAGGCGCTGGGGCCAGGCGAAATCGGCTTTCTGACCGCCAGCATCAAGGAGGTCGCCGATGCGCGCGTCGGCGACACCATCACCGAAGAAAAACGCCCGACCTTGCAGGCCCTGCCCGGCTTCAAGCCGGCGCAGCCGGTGGTGTTTTGCGGGCTTTTTCCCGTCGATGCGGCGCAATTCGAAGATTTGCGCGCCGCGATGGGCAAGCTGCGCCTCAACGATGCGAGCTTTTCGTTCGAAATGGAGACCTCCGCTGCGCTCGGCTTCGGCTTTCGCTGCGGATTTCTGGGCCTTTTGCACCTGGAGATCATCCAGGAGCGGCTGACGCGCGAATTCAATCTCGACCTCATCGCCACCGCGCCGAGCGTCATCTACCGCATCGCCTTGACCGACGGCGACGTGCTGGAGCTGCACAATCCCGCCGACATGCCCGACGTGATGAAAATCCGCGAGATCGCCGAGCCCTGGATTAAGGCGACGATCCTGACGCCGGACGAACATCTCGGCGCCATCCTGAAGCTCTGCCAGGACCGCCGCGGCGTGCAACGCGAATTGTCCTATGTCGGCTCGCGCGCGATGCTCGTCTATGATCTGCCGCTGAACGAGGTCGTGTTCGATTTCTACGACCGGCTGAAAAGCGTGTCGAAGGGCTATGCGAGCTTCGATTACCAGATCGAGGATTATCGCGCCGGCGATCTGGTGAAGATGTC
>CAZMRN010000051.1:0-8803 GCA_964568575.1 uncultured Caulobacteraceae bacterium | reverse complement strand
TCTCCATGCTGGTGCACCGCGCGCGCGCGGAAAGCCGCGGCCGCGCCATGTGCGAAAAGCTGAAGGAGCTGATCCCCCAGCACCTGTTCAAGATCCCCATCCAGGCCGCGATCGGCGGCCGCATCATCGCGCGCGAAACCATCTCCGCCCTGCGCAAGGACGTCACCGCCAAATGCTACGGCGGCGACATTTCCAGAAAGCGCAAACTTCTCGACAAGCAGAAGGAGGGCAAAAAGAAGATGCGTCAATTCGGCAAGGTCGAGATCCCGCAGGAAGCGTTCATCGCCGCGCTGAAGATGGATGGGGATTGAGGGAGAGCCCGCGGATCATGCGGTTTGCGACCACGGAGATCGCGATGTACTTCGCCGATCATCCGCCGCCGCACTTCCATGTGCTCGGCCGCGACGGCGCAGCGCAGGTCGAGATCGCGACATTGGAGGTTATCGCACTTTCGGGTAGGATCGACCTCAGGGATGCCTTGCGCTGGGCGGAGCAAAACAAGAGCGCTCTTGAGGCGAGGTGAAACGAATTGAGCGGAACGGCGCCATGATCGGGAAAATCACATCCGCAAGTCTGGCTGGCGGCAAAGCGTTGGAGGTCCGCTGGGACGACGGCGCGGTGGGGCTCGTCAATCTGGCCGCTGCAATCGATTCACGCGCCAATCTGGCGCCGCTCAACGATCCCACGGAGTTCGCACGCGTTCGGCTGAGCGAAGACGGCTGGCCCCTGGAATGGCCCTGCGGCATCCACTTCGGCGCACAGCAACTGCGGGTGTGGGCAGCAATGCGCGCGCCTGCAGACGCGGACATTTAGGCGGCGGACCGCGACGCCTCTACAGTCTGTGACGCGCGGGGCGCGCGTCGATCGGACGCCCGGCCCGACGCATTCCTCCTTCTGCGCGCAACAAAAAACGCGTCGTAAAATCGTAACCGCTTTGACACGCGCGCTTCGCGAAGGCGCGCTACGCGCTCTCCTGCAAAAAACAATATATCATCTTGGGGGTGCGGGATGAGCATTTCGAGAACGCGCGTTGCGCGCGCTTGGCTTTTGCTGACCACGACGCTGGGGCTCGCCGCGACCGCGCATGCGCAATCGGCGCCGCCTTCGGCGACCCAGGATGAAGAGATCATCGTCGTCGGCCAGCGCTTGGCGCAGCAGCGCGCCATCGACATCCGCCGCGACGCCGACGCGATCGTCGACGCCATCGCCGCCGACGATATCGGCCGCCTGGCGGACAAGAACGTCGCGGAGAATATCGAGCGCCTGCCGGGCGTCAGCCTCAAATACGACCAGGGCGAAGGCCGCTTCGTCTCGCTGCGCGGCATCGACGGCGCGCTCAACAACGTCACCATCGGCGGCGTCGATCTCGGCTCCCCGGAAGGCGACACCCGCCAATTGCCGCTCGACGTGATCGGCGGGCAATTGTTGTCGCGCGTCGAAGTGATTAAGGCCGTGACGCCCGACATGGACGGCCAGGCCATCGGCGGCTCGGTCAATCTGGAGCTGCAAAGCCCCTATGATTTCGATCAGCCCTTCTTCTTCCGCGCCTCCGCGCAGGCCGGCGAACACGAATTGAACGACACGACGCCCTATGCCGGCGAATTCGCCATCGGCGGCGTGTTCGGCGCCAACGACCAGTTCGGCGTGCTCATCGGCGCGTCGTATCAGGAGCGCGATTTCCGCTCCTATGGCTTGTATCCCGACGATTGGAGCGCTGTTGCCGGCAGCCGCCGCGGCATCCCGATCAACATCAAATACACGACCTACGATCTCCTGCGCGAACGCACGGGCGCAGCCGCGCGCTTCGAATGGCGCCCGAACGACGACCACCGCGTTTATGTGCAAGGCCTCTACAGCCTGTTCACGGAAGACGAATACCGCCAGCGCTATCGCCTCGATTTCGGAACCGTGGCCTTCAACGCCGACGGCGTGACCGCAACCGCGACCGGCGGCGAGCGGCGCCAGGATTTGCGCCTGGAGCAGAAGGACAAATCGATTCTCAACGTGACCTTCGGCAGCGAACACACGCTGGGCGCTTGGGATGTCGATACGCTGGCCTCCTGGGGGCGCAACGAACTCGACGAGCCGAATTATGTGTGGCTGTTCCGCAGCGGCGGCATTCCGGGCGGCACGGTGTCGTCGACGCTGAATTTCGGCCCGCTGCTTTACGGCGTGACGCCCGCGGCCGAAGTCGCGCCGTCGGCGCTGCAATTCCGCCAGCTCACCATCCAGGACAACATCGCCGAAGAAGACATCCTCACCGGCGCGATCAACGCCCGCCGCGCGATCGCGTTCGGCGAGGACTCCTTCGTTCAGTTCGGCGTGCGCGTGCGCGACGCCGAGAAGGTCCAGGACAATTCCAACGATCGCTATGATCGCGGAACCGCGGCGAACCGCTTCACCTTGGCGGATTTCAACCTGCTCGGCGCGCCCACCGCCACGTTTCTCGACGACGTCTCCTACGTCAATCGACCGACGATCGACGCCGGTGCGATCCGCGCCTTCACCGCCGCCAATCTCGGCTCGGCGCGCATGGTGTTCAACGGCCCGGTGTCGCAGCAGGCCGACATCGCCAGCGACTACACCGTGGAAGAGCGCGTCACGGCCGGCTATGCGATGGCGAGCCTCGATTTCGGACGCCTCACCGTGCTCGGCGGCGTGCGCGTCGAACAGACCGAAACCGACGTGACCGGCTTCGAGACGCGCGGTCTCGGCACGGCGAGCGCCGTGATTGCGCCGGTCTCGCGCTCAGGCGAATACACGACGTGGCTGCCGGGTCTGCACCTGCGCTATGAAGGCGACAACGACATGGTGCTGCGCGGCGCGATCACGCGCACGCTGGGGCGCCCGCAATACGGGCAATTGTCGCCCGGCGGTTCGATCGATATCGGCGTCTCGCCGCCGCGCATCTCGCGCGGCGATCCGGGGCTGGAGCCTTATCTGTCGACCAATATCGACGCGGCGTTCGACTGGTACTTCGCGCCCGGCGCCGTGTTCGGCTTCGGCCTGTTCCACAAGGACATCGAAGGCTTTATTTTCACGCAGACGCAACGTTTGCAGAATGTGACGTATCTGGGCGACACGTTCGCGGAAGTGACGGTGGCGCAGCCGGCGAACGGCGGCGACGCGCGCGTCTCCGGGATCGAAGTGAACTACCAGCAGCAATTCGACTTCCTGCCGGGCGCCTTGAGCGGGCTTGGCCTCGGCGCAAACCTGACGCTGACGGATTCCGATCTCGACGGCCAGCCGCTGCCGCGGCAATCCGATCGCGTCTGGGGCGTGCAGCTGTTCTATCAGAAATACGGGATCGAAGGCGTCGTCGCCTATCACTACACCAGCGCCTATCTCGACACGGTCGGCGCCAATCCGTCGCTGAACACCTATTTCAACCGCTTCCGCCGGCTGGATGCGAAGGTGAGCTACGCGCTGACCGACAATCTCTCCGTCTTCATCGAGGGCCAGAACCTCAATGACGAGACGCTGTGGGAATATCAGGGCGGGCGCCCCGATTGGCCCATCGGCTACGAGCAATACGGCCGCACGACCTATATCGGCCTCACCGCCAGCTGGTGAGGCGGAGCTTGACCTCAATTACCCGACGAGTGTGAGGCGAGTCATTGCTTGTCCCAGGTCCATAGCCCGCGCCAGGGTCGGGTATTCAGGCGAGCGCGTAGAAGACCGCGGCCGCGCGACATGCGAAACACTGAAGAAGCTTATCCTCGGGAACATGCTCGAGATTCTCGTCCAAGCAACGATCGTTCGCCGCACAATCGCACACGAAACGATCTTCGCCCTGCGCAAAGACGTCAGCGTCAAATGCTACGGCGGCAATTAATCCAGAATGCGCAATTTTTCGACCTGCAGAATGGGCGCAAAAAAGATACTTCGATTCAGCAAGTCCTATGGCTCACAGAAGATTTTCATCTAAGCACAGAAGATGGAAGAGCGTTGAGGGAGACGCGACGAAAATCCAAAGGAAGAAACAACCTAATGTAAAAACTACAATGGCCCAGACCGGTGCGGACCTGATCTAATTGCATTGATCGTACAAGTTGACGACGCAAACATTTTCGCATTAGTTAATTTTAGGGTGGGATGCGATGCGATACCAAATTTGGGCGATACATGGAACTTACGTGAATTCGGAAAAGTTACGAGGAACGCAATGGTGGCAACGCGATAGCGCGTTTCACAAAGGGCTATTCGCGTTTCTGGACTTAGAAAGCACTAGGGTCGAGTGGGTACCCAAGCGATGGTCTGGTGAGAATAGCGAACGGGAACGAAAAAATTTCGCCAAGGTAATTGAGCAAGAAATCAGGAATGACACGGTCCCAGAGGATAGGGTTGTCGTGCTGCTGGGGCATAGCCACGGCGGCAACATTGCCGATATGGCGCTTCGGAATATTCCTAGAGACGGCAGAACAACGACTGGCGCTGTAATTGTCGGGACACCAATAGTTCAACCGCAATCTCGACTTGGAAATTTGGCAGCCATTGCGGCCTTCATACTTGCGCCTGCTGTCCTCTACACATTGCTCAGTGTAGCGATCTCTGTGTACGCTTTGTCAGAAGTGATACCACAGATAATGCGCCAAAGTTCATTGCTGCTTGCAGGAGTATATGCATCGGCGGCGCTCTCGCTTGTTATTGTATATGCTCTCTTTTCAGCTCCGGTTACTCGGATGATAGACGATATTCGTAAGCGTAATGCGAAATCCCTTGATACTTATCGTGAACTTTACGAACGAATGATCCGCGTCTATTCGCTAAAAGATGAGGCAATTAATGGCCTTAAGTCACTAAGGCACAAGCTGTATCCCATAGCCAGTCCGCAAACAACTTTTCATCCAACGGCTTGGTTGATGTCCATCCTCGCCATGGTTGGGTTATTCGCCTACTTAACGCTGAACGAAGAAGTGAGGCGTGTCACACAAAATCTGACCAATAGCTGGGCTCCTGACGCACACAACAGCATCCAAGTTGTTTTGTTCGTATCGGCACCAATCGCTTTGTCGATCCTCACCGGATACTTCGTATCAAGATTCGGAGGTGCAGCGCTTGTTTCTTATGCCGTGAACGCAATTGTAACGGCGAATTTTGTTTCTAAGGCGTATGGCGCTGATATTCGCCCGTTTCTAACCCAGATCACAGTAGACTCAAATAGGCTGGACCTGCCCGAAAGTTTTTGGTGGAAACCACTGCCTCTTCAAGCAGACAAAGATCTCGAGCGGCTTGTCGAAGGCGAGGCACCAGCAACTCTCCGCGCTGCGAGAGAGGAATTAGCCGTTAATGCGATGAATGGAACCCGAAACATTTTTGAGTCTATGTCAGCGACTTTATCTTGGCGGGAACTTATACACACCTCGTACCTTGAGTGCCCTAGCATGGTGGAATTCATCGCATACATTCTTATTGAACAGTACCACTTTCCACCTTCTCCAAAATATTTGAATGTCGATAAAGAAAAGTATCGCGAGTGGCTCAACCAAATCCGACCACCGGGATCGTCAGGTGCCCAAGTGGACGCTGAGGGCCATTGATCGGCAACAGTGCAAATTTTCGGCAGGCTTGCTAATGGAAGAAGCAAGATAATTCAGTCCATACCCTCTCCATCGCCCCTATTCCGTCGATTGCTGCTGCGGCGTAGCGCTCGCGTCGACGCGGAAGCGCTTGCCGTCGCGGTTGAACTGCAGCTGTTGCGGCGTCAATTCGAAGCCGACGAGCACTTCGAAATTCTCGCCTGAAATGTCGGCGTTGGCGCGCGGGATGACGATGCTCTCGATCTCCTCGCGCGCCACCATCACCGGCGTGTTGCGCGGAAAGCGCACGTCGATGTCGTACCATTGACGGGCGATCGGCGCGGTGCCGCGGCGCGTCACCGCCACCCAATAGCGATAGGTCTTGCGCTCGGCGGTCGCGGCCGGGCCGCGGCCGAAGGCGAAATCGATCTCCATCGACATTTCGATGGGGTTGGTGTCGACGTAGCGGCACAGGCCGCGCACGCCGCGCACCTCGCCGGTGAAGGCGATGTTGGCGTAGCGCTCCTGCGTCGGGTCCTGGAATTCGACCAGGCGGGAATTGTCATAGAGCACGCCCATCAGCGGGCACGGGCCGACATTGGGGCGGTCGTCCATGCCGAGCGCGCGTTCGATGGCGCTGGGCGGGCGGGTGTCCACGGCGGCGGCGCGTTCGGCCTCGGTGGGGCCGCCCCCGGGCAGCTCGACCGTGCGGCCCCGGTCGCCGCTGGAAGCGCACCCCGCCAGGGCGGGCGCAAGCAGGAGGGCGGCGGCGAGCGCGACGTTCAGCTGCATGAATTCCCCTTAAGTCTGCCCCGGGCCGGGGCGGCGCGCCGACCGCCCCTGGACGGTCGCGGGACGGCGGCGCTAGTGGCTGCTACAGGATTGGCTGATACAGGGGCGTCCCGCCGCCGGCAACACGCCCCGGCGCCCCGTGAAGGAGACCCATGACCACGCCGCCGCCGCGCCCGATCACGGTTCTGCTGGCGAGCCCGCGCGGCTTCTGCGCCGGCGTCGACCGCGCGATCCAGATCGTGGAGCGCGCGCTCGAGAAATGGGGCGCGCCGGTCTATGTGCGCCACGAGATCGTCCATAACCGCCATGTCGTGGAACGCCTGGAGCGTCTCGGCGCCGTTTTTGTGGAGGAGCTCGACGATTGCCCGCCCGACAGGCCGGTGATCTTCTCCGCCCATGGCGTGCCCAAAAGCGTGCCCGCCGCGGCGCAGGCGCGCAACATGATCTATGTCGACGCCACCTGCCCGCTCGTCTCGAAAGTGCATGTCGAGGCGCAGCGCCATTTCGACGCCGGGCGCGAAATCGTGCTGATCGGCCATGCCGGCCACCCCGAGGTCGTCGGTACGATGGGCCAATTGCCGGACGGCGCGATTACGCTGATCGAAACCGTGGAGGACGCCGCACGCTTCACCCCGCGCGATCCCGCCAATCTCGCCTTCGCCACGCAAACCACGCTCTCGGTGGACGACACCGCCGACATCGTGGCCGCGCTGCAGGCGCGCTTTCCCGCGATCGCCGCGCCGCACAAGGAAGACATCTGCTACGCCACAACCAACCGTCAGGATGCGGTGAAGGCGATCGCCGCGCGCGCCGATCTCGTGCTCGTCATCGGCGCGCCGAACTCGTCGAACTCGGTGCGGCTGGTCGAGGTCGCCAAGCGTTGGGGCGCAAAGGATGCGCGCCTCGTGGCGGAGGCGGCCGACGTCGATTGGGATTGGTTTCGCAATGTCGAAACGGTCGGCGTGACCGCCGGCGCAAGCGCCCCGGAGGACCTCGTCGAGGCCCTGGTCGACGCCATCGGCCAGCGCTTTGCGGCCCATGTCGAGCCCGCCAGCCGCGTGGATGAAGACGTGGTGTTCAAGCTGCCGCGCGTGCTGGCATGAGCGGCGGCGAGCGCGCCGATCCCGAGCTTGTCGCGTTTCTGCAGCGCGCCGCGCATGATCTCATCCAGAAGCATCGCCGCGTCGTGCGCATCGCCGTCGCGGGGCCGCAGGGCTCTGGCAAGTCCACCTTGTGCGCCGCCCTCGCCAAGGCCGATCCGCGCATCGCGCATTTCTCGCTCGACGATGTCTATCTCACCACGCAGGCGCGCAAAGACTTGGCGGCCAAGCACGGCGCGCTGTTGAAAACGCGCGGACCGCCGGGCACGCACGATCTCGATCTCGCCAAGCGCACCTTGATGCAGCTCGCCGCTGCGCGCTCGCGCGACGTCGTGCACCTGCCGCGCTTCGACAAGCTCGCCGACGCGCCGCTGAAGCCCGCGTTGTGGCCGGCCTTCGCCGGCACCGCCAATATCGTTCTGGTCGACGGCTGGTGCATGGGCGCGCTGCCGGAGCCTGCGTCCGCGCTCGCCGAGCCCATCAATGATCTCGAAGCCGCCGAGGATGCGGACGGCCGCGCCCGCGCCTATTCCAACGCCCAGCTGGGCGACGTCTATCAAGGGTTTTTCGACCGTTTCGATTTGTTCGTGACGCTCCTGCCGAACCGCTTCGAGGTCGTGCCGCGCTGGCGGCTGGAGCAGGAAGCGGGCTTGCGCGGCATGAGCGTCGACAGCCTGCAGCCGGAAGTGAAGGCCAAGATCGACCGCTTCGTGAAGCATTTCGAACGCATCACGCGCAGCATGATCGCGGGCTTGCGGCGCAGCGACGTCACCATCGCGCTCGACGACGATCGCAGCGCGATGGAGATCCGCGAGGGCCTGTGAGGCATGTGGACTGCAGGCTTTGCACATTTCGGCGTCGGCGCAGCCGCCCCCTCAATCTGCTGCGCAGACAGCTCCCCCTCTCGGGGGAGCACGGGATACGCCGACGTCCGTCCTCCCCCGCGCGGGGGAGGTGGATCGCCGCGCAGCGGCGAGACGGAGGGGGCGGCCGCGCTACGCCCGCAAGGGGCGCGCTGATGGCCGTCTACACCGATCTCACCGACGAGGAGCTGCGCGACCTGCTCGCCGCCTACGATCTCGGCGCCGCGCTGAGCTTCAAGGGCATCGCGGAAGGCGTTGAGAATTCCAACTTTCTTCTGGAAACAGAGAAAGGCCGCTTCATCCTCACCATCTATGAGAAGCGCGTGGCGCGTAGCGATCTGCCCTTCTTCATGGACGTGATGGAGCGCCTGGCCGACCGCGCCTTTCCCGCGCCGCGGCCGATGCGGCGGCGCGACGGCGCGCTGCTGTCGGAGGTGCGCGGCAAGGCGTGCGCGCTGATCGCCTTCCTGAGCGGCGTCTCGCCGAAGAAGCCGAGCGCTGCGCAGTGCCGCGCCATCGGCGCAGCGCT
>CAZMRN010000050.1:2293-10013 GCA_964568575.1 uncultured Caulobacteraceae bacterium | reverse complement strand
GGCGCCGAGCGGCAGGCCCTTGGGCTCGAAGCCCGGGTGCACCCGCTCCGCCACGGCGGCGTCGGAGTTCGCGCCGCGATCGGCCGAGGGCGGGCGCGCTTCAGCGCTGGCGATCGCCAGCGACAGCGCGGCCGCGGCCGCGCTCGTCTGCAAAGCCAAGCGAAAGGCGCCGGCGCCGCGGCGCAAAGCGGCCGCAAGAAGACCGGCGTCGAGCGGACAAGAGCGCGCTTTGCGCTTTGATTTTGCGGCAGCTTTCTGCATCCGCATGAGAGCACCCCGTTTTCTTCAGGTCGCGCGCACGCGTTCGGTTGTCCTAGCCTGCACATTAAGGGGCGGCAATGCGCTGCCCCTGGCAGGCGTTCATGTTCGCGGTCAGAAGAAACGCTCGACGATCCGCACGGTATCGCCGGGCTGCACCGTCAGATCCGGCGTCAGCCGATAGGCGCGCTCGTCGGGCTCGCCCTGGCGTTGGATGTAGACGCGGGACTGGTTGGCCCGATAGGTGAACCCGCCGGCGGCCGCGACCGCGTTGCGCAAAGTCATGCCGGTCGTGAACGGATACTCGCCTGGCTGGTTGACCTCGCCCAGGATGTAGACCGCGCCTTTGGCGATGCGGATCGTGTCGCCCGGCTGCACAGCGGTGTCGGAGGTCAGCGCCGCGCGCGCTTCGACCTCTTCGCCGGCGCGCTTGATATAGACGATCGTCTGGTTGGCGAGAGCGGTGAAGCCGCCGGCCGTCGCCACCGCGTTCAGCACGGTGAGCCCGTTCTGGTATGGGTATTCGCCGGGGCGCGTCACCTCGCCCAAAATGTAGAACGGGCGGAAATTGAGCACCTCGGCGCTGACGCGCGGATCGTTGAGGTAGCCCTCGGCCAACGCGCGCTGCACCCCGCCCTCGAAGGCGCGCAGCGAGCGCCCGGCGGCGGGAACCTGGCCGATCAGCGGCAAGGCGATGTTGCCGGTGGAGTCCACCCGACAGCGTCTCTTCGCCGAACACGATGACGCGCACCCGGTCGCCGACGCCAAGCACATAGCCTTCGCCGGTGTCCGGCGTGGTCACGCGCGGGCCCGGATCGGCCGCAGGCGCAGGCGCGGGCGGGATCGGGATGGTGGGCCCGGCCGTTTGCGTCGCCGCGGGCGGAGGCGGCGGCGTTTGCGCGCACGCGGCGACCGTCATGCCCATATGGACGACCGCCAGCGCGGCGATCACCGCCGATTTCGCCAAGCGCAACAGCCCAAACCCTGCGTGTCCCGACATCGTTCAAGCCCCGGAGCCCAGTGCAGGGCGCGTCGCGCGTATGCGCGCGCCCCTTGAGCTCGTATTCAACCTTAACCGCGATCCCCCGACCTGGGCGCGCCGTGCGCCTAGCGCCGAAAGCGGGCGGAAATTAGCAAAGCAGCAAACCTGGCGCCACATGGGCGAACGCGGCGGACCGTCCTTCAGCCGTTAAGTGTTGAGGACGCGGATCGTGTCGCCGTCGAGCCGCACCGCAGACAGCCGACCCGTGGCGTAGGCGCCGGTGTCCACCGCGATGCGGCGATCGTCGACTTGCACGGCGTCGACCGGCGTGTGTCCATGCACCACCACATACGGCCAGCGCTTGCGGCTGTTGAGGAACGCGTCGCGGATGGTCAACAGGTCGTTTTCATCCTGCTCTTCCAACATGCGCCCCGGCCGCAATCCGGCATGGACGAACACGAACCCGCCGATCTGGGCGCTCAGCGCCAGGCTCTTGAAGAAGGCGAGGTGCGCGCCGGGCAACGCGGCCGCAAAGGCGCGCGCGGCGAGTTTCAGGTCGTCTGCGGAGGCGTTGAGCGCGGGCGCGCGCACGCCATAGGAAAACAGCGTCTCGGCGCCCCCGAAGCTCAGCCAGGCCGCGCCGCCGGCGGGATTGTCCAGGAAATCGAGCAGCGCGGATTCATGGTTTCCTTTCAGAAACCGCAGATCGAAGCGCCCGGTTTCGGCGAGATCGAGCAGCCGGTCGACGACGGCGCGGCTCTGCAGGCCGCGATCGACATAGTCGCCGAGAAAGACCAGCACGGGCTTATCCCTGCCCGGCCAATGGATCAGGTCCTCGTCGATGCGGGCGAGGATGCGGGCGAGCAGATCGTCGCGACCGTGGATGTCGCCGATGGCGTAGACGCGCCGGCCCTCAGTGCCGGTCAGCGCTCCGCCCTCGCTCCAGGGCTCCGCGCCGCCGTTCAGTTCCGCTGCAACCGCCATGGTTTCAATCCCTTACGCCCAGCCCCCGCACAAGACGGATGCAAGTTCCGGGCGATGTTGCAGCGCAATATATCTGAATCGGGCGTGAATTGCGCGACCAAAGTCACGCGGCGGTTAAGCGGGCGCAGGCGCGGTCCCGGCGGTTGCGCCGGCCTCTTGAGCGGAGGATTGCTCCTGCGCCTGGCGCTGCAGCATGGCGTGGCGCTCCTTCAGGGGCGCATTGCCGATCGCGGCCAGCACCCAGAACAAGTTGGACATGCCCATTTCGGTGCCCGAGATCGACAGGGTCAGGAACGCCGTGATCATACCGAAGGCGCCGGCCGCGGCGACGGCGTCCTCGCCGGTACGCACGCGGTGGAATGCGCGCAGCGCAATAGGCCCGAAGGCCAAGGCGAACAAGGCCAACCCTGGGGCGCCGATCGTGCCGATCAATTGGTAAAAGAGCCCCGACGACCGCGCCGCGCCATAGCCGACGCCCATGAAATGAGTGTCGATCGCGTTTTGCACCGATTGGCGCGCCCAGGAGCCGCGCTCGATGGCGGAATCGGACTGCGCTTTGTTGACCGTGAAATCGAGCACCATCTGGCGGAATCGGCCCAGAACGCCGCTGTTGTCGGCGGCGAAAATCACCAGCAGCGCCATCGTCGCGACGAGGCCGAACGCGACGATGAGGATAATGCCGCGCTCGCGCCGGCCGCGTTCGGGATCGAGCACGGCGTAAACCAGCGCCAGCGCGCCGATCGCGGCCAGACCCGCGTAGGCCGTCGACGAGGTCGACACCAGCATCATAAAGCCAAGCCCGCACAGGAGCGGAAAAGTCAGGTGCGGCAGAATGCGATTTATGTAGATGCCATAAATGAAGCCGGTCGCCCCGGCCGCCCAGGCGGCGCAGGCCGAGGATTCCAGAAACACCGAGCTGACCCGCACGAACCCGCCCTGGACATAGACCAGGGACATGATCGCCCCGCCCTCATTGTTGACGATCCAGTCGAGCGGGACGGTGAAGCCCGCCACCCCGCCGATCGCCTGGGCGAGACCGATCGCGCCGAAGGCGATCGCCTGCCAGATCAAGGCGTCGAGAATGGATTTCAGCCCGACGCGCAGGATCGCCCAGCGCAGGCCCATATAGATCGCCGCCCCGATGATCAGGTAAATGACCTGCGGGAGCTCCACCGACCATGGCCCCAGAGGTTGCAGGGGCCCGGGATCCTGGGGGTTCACGTATGTTGCGTTTGCGAAGAACCGGGGGTTGAAGATCCCGGAAAGCGCGCAATAGGCGACGAAGGCCAAGAGCAGCCAATCCGTCCGCACAATGTGCAAAAATTGGGCGCGCATCTCCGGGATGAGCAGCGAAAACGCGATCCGCCCGAGGAATCCCAGCGCGCACACCATTGGCAGAAGCAGCGGATCGGGCCCCAGCATCATCGCCGCGGTGCCCGACATCGGCAGCGTGAACGCCATCGCGGCCGCCGCCCAGCGCAGCGGCGCCGCCACGCAGACGGCCGCCAGCGCCGCGCCTATAAGGAGCCAAACCGCCATGCCCCCGCTTCTAGCAAGGATCGGCCCGCCCCGCGCAACCGGATTTGCGCGCGATCGGCGCGTGAAGGTCTGCCCGGCCGCCGCGCGCCGCGCGCAACCGCCTCTCACTGCTTAGGAAACAGGCGGCCGCAGGCCTCTACTGTGGCGCCATGGCCACTTGGGTTGACGTTCCGTACAGGTGGGCCACGGCGACCCCGCCCACCTGAAACAACATGACCCAAAATGAAGCACAGTAAACAATGAGCCCGAGCATGACGATCCAACGCGGATAGCCTCGCGGTGAAGGTCTTCGCGTCAGCGCCGGGGCGGTCCCGAAGGCGGCTAGACCAGCGCTGGACTGCAAGGCTGTATCCTGGGTCACGTCGCAGCCGCCCTGACTGGCTTCAAGTGCAGGGGATGATTATCGAGACCCAAGTTTAGCGTCAGGTAAACACGGCGCTTTTTTTGAAGTGTCTCAAAATCTTCGCTTGGCGGCCTGTTGCATTGCACAATGCTTGCATGCCAAACATAACATGCAGTTAAGTATTTCGCCGCAGCGGGGGTTGCGCGATGTCTAACCAGTTTCTTCTGTCCGGACCCGTCCTGGGTCGGCTGCGTCGGCTTGGCGCCGATGGCGGCCAGCGTCCGGTCCGCGACCTGCGCGACCGCGCCCACATCGTCCGCGACGCCCGCCTGGTGCAGACCGCCCGCCGCGCCAATGGCTGGGTCAAGCGCAGCTTCGACGTCGTCGCCTCCGCCCTCGGCCTCCTCTTCGTCAGCCCCGCCCTGCTCACCATCGCCATCCTGATCAAGCTCCAGGACGGCGGGCCGGTGTTTTACGGCCATACGCGCATCGGCCGGAACGGCCGCCGCTTCACGTGCTGGAAGCTGCGCTCGATGCGCATGAACGCCGCCCAGATGCTGGAGGAGCACCTGAAGGCTGATCCCGTGGCCGCGCAGGAATGGGCCGCCACCCGCAAGCTCGCCAACGACCCGCGCATCACCAAGCTCGGCGAATTCCTGCGCAAGAGCAGCCTCGACGAACTCCCTCAGCTGTGGAACGTGCTGAAAGGCGAAATGAGCCTCGTCGGGCCGCGCCCGGTGACGCGCGAAGAACTCGACATGTACGGCAAGCAGCGCCGCTTCTATCTGCTCGTGCGGCCAGGCATCACCGGGCTGTGGCAGGTCAGCGGCCGCTCGCGCGCCAGCTATGACCGCCGCATCGAGCTTGACCGGCAATATCTGGAGGCGTGGAGCTTCCTGCGCGACATCGAAATCCTGCTTCTGACCATCCCGGCCGTGCTGTCGCGGGACGGGGCTGTCTAGGCCGCACACGCTTCGGTAAGGCTTTCCGCGCACCTCATCCTTCGTTCGAGCGGATGGCCCGATGCGCGTGGCGCTGATCCATTATTGGCTGGTGAATGATCGCGGGGGCGAAAAAGTCCTCAAGGCGATCCACGAGCTTTATCCCGACGCGACGATCTTCACGCATGTGCTCGACCGCAGGAAGGTTCCCGCCTTCGCGGACGCCGTGATCGAGACCACCGCGATCCAGAAGCTGCCGTTCGCGCGCTCGCTCTATCAGACCTATCTGCCGTTCATGCCCGCCGCGCTCGAGGCGGTCGATCTTTCCGGCTACGATCTCGTGATCTCGAGCGAGGCCGGGCCGGCCAAGGGCGTGTTGCCGCATCCTGGCGCGCTGCACGTGTCTTATGTGCACTCGCCGATGCGCTACATCTGGAACATGTACGCCGCCCATATGCGCGAGGCCAACCCCGCCATCCGGGCGTTGTTTCCGTTCGTCTCGAACTATCTGCGGATGTGGGACGTGACGACGGCAGCCCGCGTCGATCATTTCGTGGCGAACTCCCACAATGTCGCGGGGCGCATCCGCCGTTATTACCGGCGCGACGCGGACGTCGTGCATCCGCCGGTCGACGTGGACGTCTTCAGCCTCTCGACGCGCTCTGAGGACTATTACCTCGCCGTCGGCGAACTCGTCGACTACAAGCGCACCGACATTCTCGTTGAAGCCTTTGCGCGGATGAAAAAACATCTCGTCGTCATCGGCGGGGGCAAGGCGCTGTCCTCGCTGCGCAAGCGCGGCGGCGCGCACGTGCATTTTCTCGGTCGCGCGGATTTCGCCACGCTCAAGCAGCATTACGCCGATTGCCGCGCGCTGGTGTTCGCGCCGGAAGAGGATTTCGGCATCGTGCCGCTCGAAGCCATGGCGAGCGGCAAGCCGGTGATCGCGTATGGTCGCGGCGGCGCGCTGGAGACGATCGTGCCCGGCCAAACCGGGCTGTTCTTCAATGAGCAGACGCCGGACGCCGTCATCGCCGCGGTCGAGGCGTTCGAGGCGCAGCGGAACAGGTTTGATCCGCACGCGATCCGCGCCCACGCCGAAGGGTTCGCCACGCCGGTGTTCAAATCGCGGTTCAAAGCGCAGGTCGAGCAGGCGCTCGAACGCCACGCCGCACGCGCCTGATTGCGCGCACTCAGCTCTCGATGCCGGGAATGCGCCGCGACAGGGCTGAGATCGCGCGGTCGTGGACGGCGCGCACCACGAACACCCAAAGCGGGCTGATCAGCAGCGTCGCCGCGATGATCGTGATCGCGAGGCGATAGCCCTCGGGCCCGATCGCTGCGGCCGCCAAGCCTGCGCCGGCCAGGATGAAGGAGAACTCCCCGATCTGCGCGCTGGCGAGGCCGGCGGTCACCGCATCGGACCACGCCACGCCGCTGAAGCGCAACAAGGCGATGCCGAGCGCAGTCTTGAACGCGATCACGCCCAACGACGCCGACACCACGAGCGCCCAATTCTCCAGAATGAACGTGCGGTCGATCAGCAGGCCGACCGACAGGAAAAACACCACGAGCAGGATGGTCTGCAGCGGCAGGATGGCGCGCGTCGCCGGCCCGCGCAGCGTCGTGACGCCCATCAACAGCCCGGCGATGAAGGCGCCATAGGCCGGCGACAAGCCAGCCACGCCGCTCAAAGCCGCCGCCCCGAAACAGGCGCTCAAGCCCAGAAGCGCGATCAGTTCGGTCTGGGCCGCAAGCCGTTTGCTGCCGGGCACCGCCAGCACGCGGCCGCGGCGGAACGCAAACAGGATCAGCGCGAACACGCCCAGCGCCAACGCGATGCGCACGCCGAGCTGGAGAAAATCCAATTGCTCGGATTCGAAACTTTCAACCACGATCAGCATCGGCACGACGAGCAGATCCTGCGCCACCATGATGCCGACGGTGATCTCCCCGGCGCGCGTCTTCAATTCGTCGGCGTCGCCGAGAATCGTGAGCGCCGCGGCGGTCGACGAAATCGACACGATGAAGCCGAACAAAAGCGCCGTGCGCGGCCCCCAGCCGAGCGCAGGCGCGATGACGAAGGCGCCGGCGCAGGCCGCGATCACCAGGCCGAGCGCGGTGAAGGTCGCCGGGCGGATCACGCGCCGAAACGATGGAATGGACACTTCAAGCCCGGCGATGAACAGCAGCATCAACACGCCGAGTTCCGCCAGCGCGTTGACGGCGTCGCCGGCCTCGCGCCCGACAAGGCCAAGCCCGCTCGGCCCCAGCGCCATTCCCGCCGCAATATAGCCCACCATCGCCGGCAGCTTCGCCCGGCTCAGCGCCAGGCCGAGCGCAGCCGCGACGGCCATGATGATGGCGAGATTGGTGAGATCGAGCGCATGGCCTTGCATTGCGCCACGATAGACTGCATCCGCGCCGGATGGGCAGCCCTCGCGTGACCGCGCCGCAAAAGTCGCCGCAGCGCATGCGGCCGATGCAGCGTCGCGTTCTGACGGCCGGCGAAATCGCGCTGGCGCGGCCGATTTTCGGCGCCGGTTTCGACGCGGCGCGCATCACGCTGGTGCAGCTGCCGCCTTTGGGCTTCGCCGCGATGGCGCCGAGCGCAGGGCTGGTGGCGTTCTCGCGCTGGCGCGCGCCGCGCGATTTCACGGAGGCGGCGCTGTC
>CAZMRN010000050.1:0-2283 GCA_964568575.1 uncultured Caulobacteraceae bacterium | reverse complement strand
GAACAAGGCTGGCTGATCCACGAGCTGGCGCATTGCTGGCAGGCGCAGGCGGGCGTGGCGCTGCCGCTGGCCAAGCTCGCCGCGCTCGGCGCGCGCGCCTACCGACAAACGCCCGACGCGCGCGGTTTCGCCGGCCTCAACATCGAGACCCAGGCCGAATGCGCGCGCTTCGCCTTCCTCTCCCGCGCCGGCGCGCCCGATCCCGCCGGCGCGCACTATGCGAAACTTTGGCCGATGCCGGCCTGATCGACGCGAGCGCGGCGCCTATCGCTCCAGGCCGTTCCAGGCGCTGAGGCCGTCGGCGAGGCGCAGGCCTTGCGCGCGCAGTTCGGCCTCCATCGAGCGGGCCGCGCCGTCGCATTCCGAAAACCGCGCCTCCTCCCGGCGATAGCCGTCATTGAACGCTTCGGTCAGCGCACGGGCGCGCCCCTCTTCCCGGCTGATCACCCCGCGCATGAAATCGCGCCAGCGCTGGTCGCTGCGGCCGGTGCACAGGATGCGCAGATAGTGGGCGCCGCCGAGCACCCCGGCCAGCTCCTCCACCTGGGCGTCATACAGCGCGCGCGGATCGCGGCGCTCGCCCTCCTGCGCCGCAGCCGAGGCGCACAGGCAGAGCGCGGACAGGCAGAACGCAGACAGGACGACAGGCAGCCGGACCATGATGCGTCGCCTATGCCGCAATTGCGGCGGGCCTGTGAAGCTTTCGCGTCAGTATCCCCCCGCCTCGCCGTCCTTGCGCATTTCGGTCGCCGCTTCATAGACGCCGTTGTCGTGGCGCAGGATCGCCTGGTAGCCGCCGAACGAGCCGTCGGCGGGCCGGATGCGATGGCCGCGGCGCGTAAGCTCGGCGCGGACCGCCTCCGGCACGCCGTTCTCCATCGCCACAAACCCTACGCCGTCCGGCGCCTCGCCCGTGGGTTCGGCGCCGCCATAGAAGCGGTAGCGCGCCGCGTCGCCCGCGGCCTGCAGGTCGAGCCCGTAATCGACGAGATTGACGATGATCTGCACGTGGCCTTGCGGCTGCATGTCGCCGCCCATGACGCCGAAGGCGAGCCACGGCTTGCCCTGCTTCAGCGCGAAGGCGGGAATGATGGTCTGGAACGGGCGCCGGCCCGGCATGTATTGATTGGGGTGGCCGCGCGTGAGCGCGAACAATTCGGCGCGGTTCTGCAGCATGAAGCCGAGGCGATCGGGCACGAGGCCCGATCCCATGCCGCGATAATTCGACTGGATCAGCGACACCATCATGCCGTCCGCGTCGGCGGTTGCGAGATAGGTCGTGTCGCCGTCGAGCGCGATCTGGGCGTGCGGCGGCGGCGCCATGGCGCGGTCCGGCGCGATCAGCGCGCGCCGTTCGCGGGTGTAGTCGTCGGTCAGCAGGCGGCGGACATCGAAGCCGGTGAAGGCCGGATCGCCATAGAAGCGCGCGCGATCGGCGAAGGCCAAGCGCGTCGCTTCGATCTGCGCATGCAGCGAATCTGCGCTGAGGAACCCCATCTCGCGCAGATTGAACCCCTCCAGGATCCGCAAGGTCTGCAACGCGACCACGCCCTGGCTGTTGGGCGGCAACTCGCACAGCTCGACGTCGCGATACGGCGCGCACACCGGATCGACCCATTCGCCCTCGTGCGCGGCGAGATCCTCATAGCGCAGCCAGCCGCCGATGCGGCGCATATAGTCGTCGATCGTGCGTGCAACGCCGCCGCGATAGAACGCATCGCGCCCCTCGCGCGCGATCAGCGCCAAAGTGTCGGCGAGATCGGGATTGCGAAAAAGCGCCGCGCCGCCTGGCAGAGCTCGCCGGCACGCCGGACGTGGTTGCCGAGGCATGTCAAAGAAGATCACGTCCATTTCCGGTTCACAGAAATACGTGCGCCGCGCGTTGTCGATCTCCTGCAGCCGCCCTTCGCGGAACTCGCGTTCGAGCCGGCGCTCATTGTTGGCCCAATACATCGCAATGGTTTGCGGGATCGGCGCGCCTTCGCGCGCATAGCGGATCGTCGGCGCCAGCAAGTCGGCCATTGGGGTGCGCCCAAACCGGCCGTGCAGCGCAAACCAGCCGTCGACGGTCCCGGGAACCGAGACGCTGGCGGCGCCGAAGCTTGGCACGGCGTCAGGATCGCCGCGACGGCGCGCTTCGCGGCGCATCGCCTCGAACGAGAGGCCGCGCGGACTGCGCCCCGAGCCGTTATAGCCATAGAGGCGTTGCGTGCGCGGATCCCAGACGATGACGAAAATGTCGCCGCCGATGCCGTTGCCCGTCGGCTCAACAAGGCCGAGCAT
>CAZMRN010000049.1:0-10029 GCA_964568575.1 uncultured Caulobacteraceae bacterium | reverse complement strand
GATCGCCGCCGCCGCCAGTGACGCCGCCTTCTCCGCCCACGTCGCCGCCGCCCCCGCCGCCGCCCAGCGCGCAAGGCATCCAGATCGATTCCTCGACCACATATCAAACGATGACGGGCTGGGAGGTGAACGTTGACACGTTCTGGCCGGCGGCGTACCGGCCCTATATCGATCGCATCGTGGCGGGCGTCGTCGATGACGTCGGCATTGACCGGGTGCGCGTCGAGGTTGTCGCCGGCGCGGAAAACCCGGTCGACTATTTCACCCAATTCGCACAAGGACAGATCAGCGAAACCGAATGGGCGAACCGTCGTTACGACGTGATCAACGACAATTCCAATCCGAATTCAGTCAATGCAGCAGGATTCAATTTCACGCAGCTGAATTGGAACATGGACAATTCGGTTCTGCCGATCCGAAACCGATTGGCGCAGAGCGGGCGCAGCCTCTTCATCAATCTTTGCTATGTCGCGATGGATGAATCCCAGGCCTCGGAGCACACGGTCGCCGCGGAGTACGCCGAATTCATCACAGCGGCGGCGCAACATATGCGCACGCGCTACGGCATCTCGCCCGACGCTATCGAAGTCATTCTCGAACCGGACAATGACAGCATCAACCTATGGTCCGGCCGATTGATGGGCGAAGCCATGGCGGCCGCCGGGCCGCGCTTGCAAGCCGCCGGCTTCACGCCGCGCTTCATTGCGCCCTCCACCTTGGACCTCGGCCGCGCGCTGACCTATCTCGACGGTATCGCGTCGGTGTCGGGCGCGCTGCAATATCTCGACGAGGTGTCCTATCACCGCTATGGCGGCGCCACGACAAGCAATCTGACCGCGCTGGTCAATCGCGCCCGTCAGCTCAACAAGAAAACCAGCATGCTGGAATGGTGGTTCGGCAACGCCACCTACGAGGTGCTGCACCAGGATTTGACGCTCGGAAACGTCTCGTCATGGCAGGGGCGCGCCTTCCCCGATCTCTATGTCATCGACAACGGGAACATTCGTCTGGTCGACGATTACCGCTACAATTTGCAGTATTTTCGCTACATCCGCCGCGGGGCCACGCGCATCGGAGCGACCTCCGACAACGCGACCTTCGCGCCGGTCGCCTTCATCAATCCGGACGGCAGCCGCACGGTCGTGGTCAAGGCGGAAGGCGCCGGCACGGTGCGCATCAATGGTTTGCCGAGCGGCAATTATCGCGTGTCCTGGGCGACATCGGCCGGGTCGAACCAATTGGCGTCGCCGATCGCCGTGCAGAGCGGCAACCCGCTGTCGACCAACATGCCCGGCCGCGGCGTGATCACCATCACCTCGCTTGCGAATTAGCGCGCTGCAGCGGCGCGCTGGGCTTCGAACAGCTGCGCGCAGCCAAGCTTCGCAAGCCGCATCAGCTCGGCGAATTCCGCATCGCTGAACGGGCGCTGTTCGCCTGTGGCCTGCACCTCGATCAGCCGCCCGTCGCCGGCGAGGACGTAATTGGCGTCCACCTCGGCGCTGGAATCTTCAGCGTAATCGAGATCGAGCACCGGGGTCCCGGCGTAGATCCCGCACGAGATCGCCGCGACCTGACCGTTCACCGGCGTCTGTTTCAACACGCCCTCCTCAACGAGGTAAGCGCAGGCCCGCGCCAGCGCCACCCAAGCCCCGGTGATCGCAGCGGTGCGCGTGCCGCCGTCGGCCTGGATCACGTCGCAATCGAGCGTGATGGTGCGATCGCCAAGCGCCTTGAGATCGACGACCGAGCGCAGAGCGCGCCCGATAAGGCGCTGGATTTCCTGCGTGCGGCCGCTTTGCTTGCCTTGCGCGGCCTCGCGGCGACCGCGCGTGTGCGTGGCGCGCGGCAGCATGCCGTATTCGCCGGTGACCCAGCCGCGCCCCTGCCCCTTGAGCCAGCCGGGCACGCCTTGTTCGACGCTGGCGGTGCACAAGACGTGCGTCTGGCCGAACTTCGCCAGGCATGACCCCTCAGCGTAGCGCGAGACATTGATGTCGAGGATCACGTCGCGCAGCTGGTCTGCGGCGCGGCTGGAGGGCCGCACGGCGGCGGCGGAGGCTGTGGGGGATGTCATCGCCGCGGCGTAGCAGGCGGCGCAGCGATCGGCCAGGGAGCGGCGCCGCTTGCCTCGCCCGCCGCGTTCGCTACCTAAAGCCGGCCATGGCGCGCCCGTCCGATCTCAGCCTTCTAGACGCCCGCTCGCGCGAGATTTTCCGCGAGATCGTGGAGAATTACCTCGCAACCGGCGAACCGGTCGGCTCGCGCACGCTGTCCCGCCTGGGCGGCGTGCAGCTCTCCCCGGCGTCCATCCGCAACACCATGGCGGACCTCGCCAGCCTCGGCCTGCTCGACGCGCCGCACGCCATGGCGGGACGGCGGCCGACCCAATTCGGCTTGCGTTTCTTTGTCGACAGCCTCTTGGAGCTGGGCGATCTCGGCGAAGCCGAGCGCCAGGACATCGACGCCCGGATCGCGGCCGCCGGCCGCGCGCCGCAGGACATGCTGAACGCCGCCTCCGAGCTGCTCTCAGGCCTCGCCGGCGGCGCTGGACTGGTCGTGACCCCGGCGCGCGAAGCGCCGGTTCGGCACGCCGAGATCGTCGCGATCGGCCCGGGACAGGCGCTGCTCGTTCTGGTGTTCGAGGACAACCAGGTTGAAAATCGCCTGCTGACCACGCCGCCCGACATGCCGCAATCGGCGCTCCAAGAGGCGACCAACTTCCTCAACGCCCGATTCAAAGGAAAAACGCTCAGCGAAGCGCGGACGGAAGTCAGCGAGGCGATCGCGCGTGATCGCGCCGCCCTCGACCAGGCGGCTGCATCGCTCGTCGAGAGCGGGTTGGCGGAATGGTCGGGCGAGGATCCGCTCGCCGGACGCTCCCTGATCGTCCGCGGCCGCGCCAATCTGTTGAGCGATCCGCAGGCGATCGCCGATCTGGAGCTGGTGCGCCGCCTGTTCGACGATCTGGAGAAGTCGCGCGAGCTGGTTCAGGTGCTCGACCTCGCCGCGGTGGGCGAGGCCGTGCGGATCTTCATCGGCTCGGAAAATCCGCTCTTCTCGTTGTCCGGTTCGAGCATGATCGTCGCTCCCTATATGAACGCGGAGCGTAAAGTGGTGGGCGCGCTGGGCGTCATCGGGCCGACGCGCCTGAACTATGCCCGTGTGATCCCCGTGGTGGACTACACCGCGCGCGCGGTCGGGCGCCTGCTTGACCGCAGCGGCGGCGATCGTTGAAGGACCGAGAGGCATGAACGAAGACGTCGAAACCCAGCCCGAAAATGCGGCCGCAACGGAAACGGCGCCGCCGCTGAGCCCGGAAGAGCGCATCGCCAAGCTCGAAGCGCTGCTCGCGCAGGCGCACGACGAACGCTTGCGCGCGCTAGCCGAAGCGGAAAACACCCGCCGCCGGGCGGAGAAGCAGGTTGCAGATTCGCGCACGTTCGCGATCGACCGGTTCGCGCGCGACCTGCTGCCGGTCGCGGACACCCTGGCGCGCGCGCTTGCGGCTGCGCCGCCCGAAGCGCGAGCCGGCGAGGGCGTGCTGCGAGCCTTTTTCGATGGCGTCGAGCTGACCGAGCGGACCCTGTTGGACGCGTTCCAGCGCCACGGCTTGAAGCGCATCGGGGAAAAAGGCGAGGCGTTCGATCCCAATCTGCACCAGGCTGTGGCCCAAATCCCGGCCGAAGCGCCCGCCGGCGCGGTGGCGGAGGTGTTTCAGCCGGGCTATGCGCTGGCTGAACGCACCCTGCGGCCCGCGATGGTCGCAGTGAGCGCCGGCGCGCCGGCGCAACCGGCCGAGCCGGCGGGGCCGCCCCCGTCGGAGGCAGGGGCGGGCATCGACATCAAGGTGTGATCCGGCCATTGTGACGCGATGTCGTCACAGCCACTGCCATTTGATTTCTACTATTCGTTCCGCAGCCCCTATTCGTATTTGGCTGTGGTGCAGGTCATGCGCCTTATGCAGCGCTGGGCGATCCGACCGCGCATGCGCATTGTGCTGCCGATCGCGGTGCGAATCCCTGGATTCTTCAAGACCGTGAACCCGCTCTGGCCGCCCTATTTGATGCGCGACACCTATCGGATCGCGCAGTTCAACGGCATTCCCTATGGCTGGCCCCGCCCTGATCCGATCGTCATGGACATCTCGACCGGGCATGTGCCGGCGGAACAGCCCTATATCCACCGCGTTTCGCGACTTGGCGTCCTCGCGGAGGAGCGCGGGTCGGGAGTCGCGTTCGTCGCGGCGGCCGCGGCGAAGATCTGGTCGGGCGCGGTCGAGAATTGGCACGAGGGCGGCCACCTGGAGGACGCCGCGCGCGCGGTCGGTCTCGACCCAAGTGCGCTGGAGGCCGATGCAGCCGCCGAAGCCGATCGACTCGACGCCGTCATCGCCGAAAACGAGGCGAGGCAAAAAGCCGCCGGGCACTGGGGCGTGCCGCTGTTCGTCTATAGGGATGAGCCCTTCTTCGGGCAGGATCGGCTCGACCTCTTGCTGTGGCGCATGAAGGCGGACGGGCTGGCTGAAGTTTAGGCGCGCGCCGGCGCCAAGCGGTCCCAAGCCTTTTCATGCGCCGCATAGGCCGCGGTCTGGACAAGCGGTTCGACAAGCGAAATGGCCAGCGCGATCTTCCAGTCCCCTGTCAGGGCGTAAGCGACGGCGGCGGCGACGATGAAATGCGTGGCGCTATAGGTGGCTGTTTTCGCAATGGTTCGCATGGTCTGGCTCCAGGGATCAAGTGGTGCTTCTGCGACGCACTTGCAAGTCCGGCCGAGGCAAGCCCGCGCGCGCGCCCGGTGATTTCGCCTTGTTCCGTCCATGAATGATGGTTAACCCTGCCCGCGCTCGAAGGAGGGCGACTTCATGAAAAAAATCTTATTGGCGGGCGCGGCTTTGATGGGGATGGCGGCGCTCGCGACGCCGGCTTTTGCGCAAGCGCGCAGCGAAAGCGCAACCAGCGACGCCCCGGCGGCCGCCAACACGCGCGCGCGCATCGCCCCCGGCCAGAGCGTGACGGGCAATGTCGGCGCAGCCGGCGACGCGGACTGGTTTCGCGCCCAATTGGCCGCAGGCGAAAGCTACCGCGTGACCTTGCGCACCGCGGAGGGCGACAATGGGCTCGGCGACCCCTATCTGCGCGTGCTCAACAGCAGCGGCGAAGAGTTGTTCGCCGATGACGACGGCGGCGGCAATCTCAATTCCTATCTCGAGTTTATCGCCCCTTCGCGCGGCGTTTATTATCTCGAAGCGAAAGCATTCGGCGACCAGGCGACGGGCCGCTACACGCTGACGCTCGCGCAGGGCGAGATTCCTGGCGACGCGACGACCGATGTTATGCTCGACGCGCAAAACGGGACCTATCGCTCCAGCACGCTGTCGCCGGCGGGCGATCGCGATTGGTATCGCCTTGAACTGACTGAGGGCCAAACCGGGCGTATCGCGCTCCTTTCCGGCGAAGGCGCCGATGCGCTCGGCGACCCCTATGTCGCCGTCTATGATTCCAGCGGCGCGCAGATCGCCTCCGACGACGATGGCGGCGACGGTCTGAACGCCTATCTGGAATTCACTGCGCCGGCGGCGGGGCTCTATTTCGTCGAAGCGCGCGGATTCAGCGACGACGCGGTCGGCGCCTACACGTTGAACTACACGCCCGGCGAAGTCGGCGGCGAACCGAGCGGCGCCGACGCGATCTCGGCGGGCGGCGAACCGCGGGTCAGCCAGATCAGCCCCGCAGGCGATCGCGACGCCTACGCCATCGACATGATCGAAGGCCGCACGTACCGGTTCAATCTCGTCAGCGTCGAGGGCGACGGCGGTCTCTCAGATCCGTACTTGTCGCTCGTCGATTCCGAAAACGCGCAGATCGCCGCCGACGATGATGGCGGCACAGGACTGAACGCGTATCTCTCGTTCACCGCGCCGACCTCGTCGACCTATTACGCCGTCGTGTCGGCGTTCGGCGATTCCGGCTCCGGCCGCTACGAGCTGCGCGTCTCGGATACGGAAGTTCCCGGAAACCAGGGCACCGACGAATATCTGTCGCTGACGGACGGTTCGGATTCGCGCATCAGCCGCATCGACATGCCGGGAGACAAGGATTGGTTCCGCGTCGAGCTGCAGGCCGGACAGCAATACGGCATCACGCTCAACGCCTACGGGCCCAACCCGCTCGGCGATCCGCTGGTCACGGTCTATTCCGAGAGCGGCGAACAAATCGCTTCAGACGACGACAGCGGCGCCGAAGGCATGGATTCGCTGTTGCTGTTCACCCCGCAACAATCGGGCGGCTTCTACATCGAAGCGTCCGGCTTCGGCCAATCGCTCGGCGAATATGAGCTGACGGTCGGTCCGCCGCCGCCGCCGCCCACGCCGCCTGCGCCCACCCGTCGGCGCTAGGCCGCGCAGACACGGAAAAGGCCCCGGTTCGCGCCGGGGCCTTTTTTTTCATGGCGCACGGCGACGCGCCTCCAGCGCCATCAAATGCGACAGCAGCGGATAAAGCGCGGAATAAAGCCCAAGCGCGACGCCGTAGAAGCCTTCCTTGCGCCCTTCGCGCGCGACGTAGGATTTCCAGAATCGCGAAAACACGCGGCGCGCCGTCTTCACTGGCGTGGGGATCGCATCGCGCTCGGCCATGTCTTCGCCGGCGAGGCGCGCATAGCGCAGCAGGCGTTCGTACATGTGCGGCAGATCGCGATAGACGTCATGGATCATCGGCGCGCGCAGCGTGCGCACGATCGGCGCCTGGACGACCTCCGGATGGAGCCGTCCCCGCCCCCAGGTTTTCGTGCCGGCCGCGAACAGGCAGCGTTTGGCGGACACGCCATTATACGCGCCCCAGCCGTGGGCGATGGTCGCGCCGCCGATCCGATTTTCGAACGGCACCAGGATCGAGCCGCGCGGCGCGTCGGCGATCGCTTCGCGGATTTCGCGCGCCAGCGCTTCGGACACGCGTTCGTCGGCGTCGATCTCCAGGATCCAATCGCCGGTGCACGCGGCGAGCCCGGCGTTGCGCCGTGGCCCTTCGAGCGCCCAGGCGCCTTCCACAAGGCGCGCGCCGCGCGCCAGCGCGATGGCCTTCGAGCCGTCGGTGCAGCGATCCAAAACGACGACGATCTCATCGGCGAAGGCGACGCTGTCGAGGCAGGCCTCAAGCAGCGCCTCGGCGTTGTGCACCACAGCGAGGGCGGACAGGCGTTTCATGCCGGACGTGGTGCGCGCGCCGGCAAGCGTGCGTCAAGCTTTCACCCGACGCCGCCACGCCGATCGGCGCCCATCCGATCAAGCATCCAGCCGGGATATTCGGGCGGCAGGGCGGACACGGCGCCCAGCGCGCTGAGTTCGTCTGCGCTGAGCGCCACCGCGGACGCCTTCAGGTTATCGCGCAATTGCTCGGGCGTCCGCGCCCCGATGATGACGCTTGTCACATGCGGCTGGTGCAGGAGCCAGGCGAGGGCGATCTGCGCGACGCTGGCGTCGCGCGCCTGGGCCATGGGCGCCATCGCGTCGATGATATTGTAGGCGCGTTCCTTGTCGATCGGCGGAAAGTCAAACGCCGCGCGTCGCGCTTCATTGGGACCGCCGCCCTGGCGCTGAAACTTGCCCGACAAAAAGCCGCCCGCCAGCGGGCTCCAAGGCAAGATGGCGAGACCCTCTTCCTTCGCCAGCGGGACGACTTCGCGCTCAAGATCGCGGCCGGCGATGGAATAATACATCTGCAGCGATTGATAGCGCGCGATCGCGCGGCGCTCGCTGACGCCCAGCGCCTTGGCGATCTGCCAGGCCGCGTAATTGCACAGGCCGATATACCGCACGCGACCGGACTTCACGATGTCGTCGAGCGCCTCGAGCGTTTCTTCCAACGGCGTCAACGGATCATAGCCATGCACCTGGTACAGATCGACATGATCGAGCCCGAGCCGGTTCAGGCTGGCGTCGATCGCGTCGAAGAGATGCTTGCGCGACAGGCCCGAGACATTTCGCGCCTGCGCGCGCCGATCGGCCTCGGCCTTCTCCGCTGCGCTCGCATCGTCGGGTGCTGGAGACATCACGCGGCCAAAGGCCTTCGTGGCGATGACCAATTCGTCGCGCGGCAAACCAAGGCTCTCGATCGCCGCGCCGAGAATGAGCTCCGACTGACCGTTCGAATAGACGTTTGCGGTGTCGATGAAATTGACGCCCGCATCGAAGGCCGTCTTGACCAGCTCATCGGCCGCGGACTGGTCCTGCGCGCCGATCACGCGCCAGAAGCCGTCGCCGCCGAACGTCATGGTTCCGAGGCAGATTTCCGAAACCACGAGGCCGGACCGGCCGAGCGTCTTGAATTTCATGGGGCGCGCCTTTCACTCAACGCCAGCCGCCCGGAACCAGGCGAGCATGCGCGACCAACCATCGCGCGCGGCGTCGGCATTGTAGCTCTCGCGATAGTCGGCGTGGAAGCCATGTTGGACGCCGGGATAGACGACGATCTCCGATCGCGACGGATTGCCCGCAGCCGCGAGCGCCTCGCGCATCGCGGTCACCGTGGGCAGCGGGATGCCCTGATCGTTCTCCGCATAGAGGCCCAGAACCGGCGTGCGCAGCGCGCCCGCGATCGCCACCGGCCAGGGCCGCCCGGCCTCGTTCCAGGGCGAGTTCTCCGGCGGCGGAACCAGCCGGCCATACCAGGCGACGCCGGCCTTGATCTGCGGGAAACGCGCCGCCGCCATCCAGGTCACCGCGCCGCCCCAGCAGAAGCCGGTGACGCCGATGGCGCGGTCGCGCACGAAGCGCTGCGCCGTGAGCCACGAGAGCGCGCCAGCGGTGTCGCCCATCACCTGTTCGTAGCCGGCGGTCTGCACCAGGGCGATGATGGCGGAAAAATCGGCGAGCGTGGAGGGATCGCCTGCGCGGTCGAAATAGTCGGGCGCGATCGCGACATAACCTTCCCGCGCAAGCCGATGGCAGACGTCCTTGATGTAGGCGTGGATGCCGAAAATCTCGTTGACCACCACGATCGCCGGCTTGCGGCCCGACGCGCTGGGCCGTGCGACATAGGCCGGCAGCGCATAGCCGCCCGCGCCCTGCAGCGTCACGTCCTGGGTGATGAGGCCGTCCGTGGGCGTGACGATCGGCTCCGCGGTCGCCGCGGCGGCCGCAATGGCGTAGCCGGCGGTGAACACGGATGCGGCGACGGCGCGGCGCGAAGGCGGGCGTGGGGCGCAGCCTTCCGGCGTAACGAGACGCATGAAAATCTCCCTACAATCCGCGTCCATGTAGGCCGGCGTTGCGCTCTGACAAACCGGCCATTGACGGCGGCGGGAAAGCGTTGTGTGACGCCGGCATGACGCTGAGCACGGATTTCGCCCGTTTTCTGGCCGCGAGCGCCGCTGTGCGCTTCGGCGATTTCACCCTCAAGAGCGGCAAGAGGAGCCCGGTCTTTTTCAATTTCGGCGATCTTTGCGGCGGGCGCGAATTGTCGGAGATGGGCGGCTTCTTTGCGCGCGCCATCGTCGAGCATGGCCTCGCCGACAGCGGCGCGCTGTTCGGGCCCGCCTATAAGGGCATCAATCTCGCGATCGCGACCTCGATCGCGCTGTGGCGCGATCATGCGATCGACATCCCCGTCGCCTACAACCGCAAAGAGGCCAAGGCGCATGGCGAAGGCGGCGCCGTCGTCGGCGCGGACCTGGCGCAGGCGCGATCGGTCATCGTGCTCGACGACGTGATCACCGACGGCGCCACCAAGTACGACGTGATCGACGTGCTGCGCGCGTTTCCGAACCTTCAGATCGCCGCGATGCTTGTCGGCGTCGATCGTCAAGACAAGGACGAGGCCGGGCGCGCCTTTATTGATGTGCTGCGGGACAAATCCGGCGTGCGCGTCGAAGCGCTGACGACGCGGGAAGACGTCCTGCGCTGGAAATGACTTGCGCGCGCATGCCCGCGCAAGTCAAACGCGCGTCACAGAACGTCGCCATAGAGCGCGCATGATCATCCAGAACCGACGCGCCTTCCTCACCGCCACCGCCGCGGTCGCAGCCGCCGCACCC
>CAZMRN010000048.1:2897-10068 GCA_964568575.1 uncultured Caulobacteraceae bacterium | reverse complement strand
GAGCGGGCGAAGGCGCTTGCGGAGGAACACCGGCTGCAGCATGAAATTTTGCGCCTGCGGCAAGAAGCCGAAGCGCTGCGCAATCGGCAGGCGCCGATCGGCGCGCCCGCGGAAACGCAAGCCGCGCCGGCGCCTGCCCAGCCATAGCGGCGGGCAAACGCGGTAAGCGCTGCGTTCATCATGTCCCCAAACGCTTTTTCAAGTCCCCTCGAGGCATGATCGCGGCTTCGGCTACACGGGAAGACCGCCATGTTTCGACTTTTCGCGCGCAAAGCGCCCCGCCGGCCGGTCGTGGTCGTGCGCCTCAATGCGCGGCTTAAGCCGCTGGATCGCGGCGCGGCGTTCGGCGACGCGGTCGACGCTTGGCTGGCGGAGAACGGCTTCGGCGAAGTCACCGGCGGCGGCACGGCGTTCACTCCCGGCGAAGGGGTTTCGAGCTGCGACCTGGAGGTTGAGGCGGAAGCCACGACGCCCGAATTCCTCGCAGCGCTCGCAGAGAAACTCGATGCGCTCGGCGCGCCGGTCGGCTCGAAACTGATCCTCGACAATGGCGGCGAGATTCCGATCGGCGTCGTCGAGGGCCTTGCGGTTCACGTCAACGGCACGGACCTGCCGGACGCCGTCTATGAAAGCTCCTCGCTGGAGGAATTGCGCACGCTGCTGGACGCGGCGCTCTCCGGACGTGGCCGCGTGCTGAGCGATCACCACGGCGCGACCGAAAGCAGCCTTTATCTATATGGCGACAGCGCCGCAGCGATGCAGACCGCCATTGCAGACGTACTGGCCTCCTACCCGCTGTGCGAGCGCGCCCGGTTGGAGAAAATCGCCTGACCGCGGCGCCCGATTGCGACGCCGCAGCGCAGCGCCTATCTTCGCGCCAGTCCTGATCGCGAGCACGCACGGCCATGCCGACCAAGCCCGAACACCCCGCGCCGCGCCGCGTGCTGCTCATCGTCGGCGGGGGCATCGCCGCCTTTAAAAGCCTCGAACTCGTGCGCCTGTTGGCGAAAGACTCGATCCGCACGCGCGCGATCCTCACCGCCGCCGGCGCGCATTTCGTGACGCCGCTCTCGCTCGCCGCGCTGACGGAGGACAAGGTCTATACCGATCTGTTCAACCTCACCGACGAGCACGAAATGGGACATATCGAATTGTCCCGCGCGGCCGATCTCGTCGTGGTCGCGCCGGCGACCGCCGATCTTCTCGCGAAAGCCGCGAACGGGCTGGCGAACGATCTCGCCTCCACCGCCCTGCTCGCCACCGACAAGCCGGTGCTTTATGCGCCGGCCATGAATGTGCGCATGTGGGAACACCCCGCCACGCAGCGCAATGTCGCGCGTTTGCGCAAGGATGGCGCGCGTTTCGTGGGCCCCAATGAGGGCGCCATGGCGTGCGGCGAATTCGGCGCAGGCCGCATGGCCGAGCCGGACGAAATCCGCGACGCGGTTCTCGCGCACTATCGCGCCGGGCCGTTGCGCGGGAAACGGATCATCGTCACCGCCGGCCCGACGATCGAAGCGATCGACCCGGTGCGCTTCATCTCCAACCGCTCGAGCGGCAAGCAGGGTTTCGCCATCGCCGCTGCGCTGGCCGATCTCGGCGCTGATGTGCGCTTGATTGCGGGGCCTGTCAGCCTGCCCGATCCCGCCGGCGTGCGCGTGACGCGGGTGGAGAGCGCGCTGGAAATGCTCGGCGCGTGCGAAGCGGCGCTGCCGGCGGACGCTGCGGTGTGCGTCGCCGCGGTCGCCGATTGGCGCCCTGATCGTTGCGAAGACGTCAAAATAAAAAAGACCCCCGCCGGCGCGCCGCCGCAGATCGGCTTGACGGAAAACCCCGACATCCTCGCGGCGCTGTCGAAACCGGGCAAGAAGCGGCCGAAGCTGGTCGTAGGATTCGCCGCCGAAACCAACGACCTCGAAGCCCACGCGCGCGCCAAGATCGCCAAGAAGGGCTGCGACTGGATCGTCGCCAATGACGTGTCCGGCGACGTGATGGGCGGCGCGGACAACGAAGTCCTGCTGATCACCCGGCACGGCGCGGAGGCCTGGCCGCGCATGGCCAAGGAAGCGGTGGCGCAGAAGCTTGCCGCCGCCATCGCCGCAGCGCTCGACGCCACTGCGCCTGCCCGCGGCTGAGCCATGGCCTGGTCGCGCCGCTTTGAGGGGGCCGAGCCGCAGCGCATCAACAAATGGCTGGCGCAGCAGGGCGTGTGCTCCAGGCGGGACGCCGAAAGCCTGATCGCGCGCGGGCTCGTCGCCATCGACGGCGAGCGGATCGGCGACGTCGGCCGCAAGATCGCGCCGGGCCAAACCTTGACGCTCAGCGACGCCGCGCAGGCCGAACTGGCGCACGCCACCAGCGTGATCGTTCACAAGCCGGTGAATTATGTCTCGGCCCAGCCGGAGCCCGGCCAGGTTCCCGCCGCCCGCCTGCTGACGCGCGCAAATCTCGCCGGCGCCGATGCGCCCATCCCCGCGCGCGATCACGCGCTGGCGCCCCTCGGGCGGCTCGATCACGATTCGCGCGGCCTGCTGATCCTGTCGGATGACGGTGTCCTGGCGAAGGCCTTGATCGGCCCGGCGTCCACGCTCGACAAGGATTATTCCGTGCGCGTGTTCGGCCAGATCACGCCGCGCAAGCTCGACCTGTTGCGCCACGGGCTCATGCTCGACGGCCGCGCGCTGAAGCCCGCGAAAGTCACGCGCACGGGGCCCGACACGCTGCGCTTCATCCTGAACGAAGGGCGCAATCGCCAGATCCGCCGCATGTGCGATCTCGTCGAGCTGCGCGTGGTCGATCTGTTTCGCACGCGCATCGGGCCTGTGCATCTGGGCGATCTGCCGGAAGGCCGATGGCGCCATCTCACCGCCGACGAGCGCGCCGCGCTGCTCAGCCCGGGCGCGCCGCCCCGCAACTCGCCCCGCCCAGCACGCAAAAGCTCGCGCAATAGCGGTGATTGAGCGGCACGACGGCGCTGGCCTCGGCCAGCGTCGCCCCGAGTTCGAAGCGCTTGTCATATGGCACAAGGGTGCACGCGAGCACTGTCGGCGCGGGCGCGCCTTTGCGCTTCACCACCATGCGCGCGCTCGCGCACATCACGTCGTCCGGGCTTTTGTCGAGAATGCCCCAACAGGCCGTGGTGATTTCAGGCGGATCGGCGTCGGGCGCCATTTCCGGAAAGATCACGAGGCGCGCGGGATCGGCGGCGTCGAGCGTCAGCCCGATCGCGTCGAACAGCGCCTGGAAGCGCGCGCGCAACGCGCTTTCCGGCTCGTGGGAAAAGCCGCGCCCGGCGATCTCGACGGCGAAATCATGCGCGATCAGCCAGCGCAAGCCTTTGAGCGTCGCCGCGAAGGCGCCCTCCCCGCGCTCAGCGTCATGCAGGGCGGGATCGGGATCGTCGAGCGACACGCGCAGGCGCAGCCGCGCGCCATAGCGCTCGCGCAGAGCGCGCAAGGGCGCCTGCAGGCGCTGCATCGGGCGCATCGCATTGGTCAGCGTCAGCGCCTCGAAGCCGCGCGCCAGCGCATCCTCCAGCATCGCGATGATGTCGGGGTTCATGAACGGCTCGCCGCCGGTGAAGCCGATCAGCTGCGTCGGCAGGCGGTCGCGCGCGATTTCGTCGAGATAGGCGGCGACGTCCGCATGGGTCAGATAGACGAGGCGGTCGTTGCGCGGCGAGCTTTCGATATAGCAATGGCCGCACGCGATGTTGCACAGCGTGCCGGTGTTGAACCACAGAGTCTCCAGCGCGCGCAGGGCGACGACGGCGCGCGCTTCGCCCTTGGCGGTCGTCAGCGGGTCGCGGAATTTCTCCGCGCCGCGCGGGCTCAATGCGGCGTCGATGGTCAAACACTACCCCTTTGGTCGCGAATCCGATTTTGGTGCCTTATGCATACGTCTGTCATCACGCTACCGGTTTCGCCCTTGCCGCATTTCGCGGGGCTCGATCTGCCCGCTTATGCGACGCCGCAATCGGCCGGGCTCGACCTGCGCGCCGCCGTCGCGGAAGACGCCCCGGTGACGCTGGCGCCCGGTCAGCGCGCGCTGATCCCCACGGGCCTCGCCATCGCCCTGCCCGAGGGCTACGAGGCCCAGGTGCGGCCGCGCTCCGGGCTGGCGCTCAAGCATGGGATCACCTGCTTGAATTCGCCGGGCACCGTCGACGCCGATTATCGCGGCGAATTGCAGGTGCTGCTGATCAATCTCGGCCAGGAGCCGTTCACGATCCGCCGCGGCGAGCGCATCGCGCAAATGGTGATCGCCCCGGTGACGCAGGCGGCCTGGGCCGTCGTCGATGCGCTGCCGGAAACCGCGCGGGGCGCCGGCGGGTTCGGCTCAACCGGAAAGGCGTGAGCGCTTTACCGCGCCGCCGGCGCGCGCCACGCTAGGCGCTCTTGAGGGGAGCCGCATGGCGTTCTGGACCAGACGCAAACCGATCGAGAGCGAGCCGCCCGAGGGGCAGCGGCTGCAGCGCACGCTGTCCTGGCCGCATCTGATCGCGCTGGGAGTCGGCGCAATCGTCGGCACCGGCATCTATACGCTGATCGGCGTCGGCGCGGGGCTGGCGGGGCCTGGCGTGATCATATCCTTCGCCATCGCGGGCGCGGTGTGCGTGTGCGTGGCGTTGGCCTACGCCGAGCTGGCGGCGATGATGCCGGCCTCGGGGAGCGCCTACACCTATTCTTATTCCGCACTGGGCGAAGGCGCGGCCTGGCTCGTCGGCTGGGCGCTCATTCTGGAATATTCGGTGGTGGTGAGCGCCGTTGCGGTCGGCTGGTCAGGCTATGCGACGAGTTTTCTCGCAGCCGTGGGCGTCGATCTGCCGCTTGCTTTGACGCAAGGGCCGCATGTCGCGGGCGGGATGATCAATCTGCCGGCGATCGCGATCATCGTCGCGGTGGCGGGCCTTCTGATTGTGGGCACGCGCGAGAGCGCAACGGTCAACGCCGTGCTCGTCGCGGTGAAGCTCGCCGCGCTGGTGGCGTTTCTCGCAATCGCGGCGCCGCATTTCGACGCCGCGCGGTTCGAACCGTTCATGCCGTTCGGTTTCGCCGCGCACCGCGCGGGCGACGCCACCGTCGGCGTGATGGCGGCGGCCGCCATCATCTTCTTCGCGTTCTACGGGTTCGACGCGGTGTCGACCGCCGCGGAGGAGACCAAAAATCCCGGCCGCGATTTGGCCATCGGCATCGTCGGCTCCATGGCGCTGTGCACGGCGCTCTATATGGCGGTCGCCGCCGCCGCCATCGGCGCGATGGATTACGGCTTGTTCGCGTCGTCCACCGAACCGCTCGCCTATATCGTGCGCACGCTGAGCGGCGACGCCGCCGCCGCATGGATCGCCGGCGCCGCGGTGGTGGCGATCCCAACCGTCGTGCTCGCGTTTCTCTATGGCCAAAGCCGCATCTTCTTCGTGATGGCGCGCGACGGCCTGTTGCCGCGCCGCTGGGCGGCGCTCGATTCGCGCACCGGCGCGCCGCTTGTCGTCACGCTCTTGACCGTGATCGTCACCGCCGGGCTCGCGGGATTCTTGCGGCTCGATGAAATCGCCGCGCTGGCCAACGCCGGCACCTTGGCGGCGTTCGTCGCAGTCGCGATCAGCCTGTTGGCGCTGCGCCGCAGCGCGCCCGATCGCGCCCGCCCCTTCCGCGCGCCGCTGGCGTGGATCATCGCGCCGGCCGCGTTGCTCGGCTGCGCCTATCTGTTCATCAGCCTGCCGCTCGAAACGATCGGACGGTTCTTCATCTGGATGGCGCTGGGCGCGCCGGTCTATCTTCTGTTCGGCGCGCGCGAGAGCGTGCTGGCGCGCCCCTGATCGCGGCTTGGTCGCGCGCGTCTCGGATCCGCACACGCTCAGGAGGACCGCTATGGCCGCGCTTCCACACGACGCCGCCTGGCGCGCACGCGCCGCGAAGGTGATCCCGGGCGGCATGTACGGGCATCAAGCTACGACGCTGTTGCCGGACGGCTTTCCGCAATTCTTCGCCCGCGCCGAAGGCGCGCGGCTGTGGGACGTCGACGGGCGCATGTTCATCGACATGATGTGCGGCTATGGGCCCAATCTGTTCGGCTATGGCTGCCAGAAGATCGACGCGGCGTTCCAGAAACAACTTTACGCCGGCGATTGCATGACCGGCCCCTCCGCCATCATGGTTGAGCTGGCGGAGGCGCTCACCGCGATGGTGACGCACGCCGATTGGGCGATGTTCTGCAAGAACGGCACGGACGCGACGACGATGGCCGCCACCGTCGCGCGCGCACACACCGGCAAGCGCAAAATCCTCGTCGCGCGCGGCGCCTATCATGGCGCTGCGCCCTGGTGCACGCCGCGGCCTTCGGGCGTGCTGCCGGAAGACCGCGCGCATGTGCTGTCGTTCGTTTACAATGACGTGAACGATCTCGCGCGCGCCTTCGCCGAGGCGGTCAAGCATGACGCATTTCAGGATCAGGCGGATGTCGATCCCGCCTATGCGCGCGCCTGCCGCGCGGCGTGCGACGCGACAGGCGCGCTGCTGATCGTCGACGATGTGCGCGCCGGCTTTCGGCTGGCGCGCGATTGCTCCTGGGCGCGCGTCGCCGTGCAGCCGGATTTGTCGGCCTGGGGCAAAGCGATCGCGAACGGCCATCCGATTTCCGCGCTGCTCGGCGCGGAGCGCGCGCGCGACGCCGCGGCGTCCATCTACGTCACCGGCTCGGTCTGGTTTGCCGCGGCGCCGATGGCCGCCGCGCTGGCCACGCTGCGGATGATCCGAGAAACCGATTATCTCGAACGGCTGGAGGCGCTCGGCGCCCGCCTGCGCGATGGCGTCGCCGCGCAGGCCGAACGCCATGGCGTTCCCGTGCGCCAGACCGGGCCGGTGCAGATGCCGCAAATCCTGCTCGGCGACGATCCCGATTTCCGCAAAGGCTTCCACTGGGCCAGAGTCGCGCTCGATCACGGCCTTTATGTGCACCCCTGGCACAACATGTTCCTGAACGCCGCGATGACCGACGCCGATATCGACCTCGCGCTCGCTGCGACCGACGCGGCCTTCGCCGCCGTGGCGAAGGACGCCGCGTCGCTGCCGCCGGTTCCCCAATTGCGCGGCCTGTTTGCCTAAAGCGGGCCTAAAGCGCGCGGCGCCGCTTCTCTTTGGAAGACGCCCCGGCTGCGGGCTATAGTCGCCGC
>CAZMRN010000048.1:0-2887 GCA_964568575.1 uncultured Caulobacteraceae bacterium | reverse complement strand
GAGCGCCTTCATGCCAGACACCGCCAAAACCCCAGGCCGCGGCCGCATCTACGCCAACATCACCGAAACCGTGGGGGACACGCCGCTGGTGCGGCTGGACAAGCTGGCGAAGGCGCACGGGATCGACGGCGAAATTCTGGCCAAGCTGGAATTCTTCAACCCGATCGCATCCGTGAAGGATCGCATCGGCGTCGCCATGATCGAGGACCTTGAGCGGCGCGGCCTGTTGAAGGCGGATTCGGTGCTGGTGGAGCCGACCTCGGGCAATACCGGCATCGCGCTCGCCTTCGTGGCGGCGCAGCGCGGCTACAAGCTGATCCTGGTGATGCCGGAAACCATGTCGATCGAACGGCGCAAGATGCTGGCCTTCCTCGGCGCGGAGCTGGTGCTGACGCCGGGCTCGGAGGGCATGCGCGGCGCGGTGGCCAAGGCCAAGGAAATCCTCGAGACCAACCCAAAAGCCGTCGCGCCAGGGCAATTCGTCAATCCGGCCAACCCGGAAATCCATCGGCGCACCACGGCGGAGGAAATCTGGACCGACACCGGCGGCGCGCTCGATTTTTTCGTCGCAGGCATCGGCACGGGCGGCACCATCACCGGCGTCGGGCAAGTGCTGAAGCCGCGCCTGCCGCATCTGAAAATCATCGCGGTCGAGCCGGAATCTTCGCCAATCCTGTCGGGCGGCGCTCCTGGGCCGCACAAGATTCAAGGCATCGGCGCGGGGTTCATTCCGGAGATCCTCGACATCTCGGTCTATGACGAAGTCGTCACCGTCTCGAACGAAGAAAGCTTCGCCTTGTCGCGCGAGGCGGCGCGCACCGAAGGCCTGCCCGGCGGCATTTCCACCGGCGCGGCGCTGGCGGCGACGTTCAAGGTCGCAAAACGCTCGGAAAATCGCGGCAAACGCTTCGTCGTGATCATCCCGAGCTTCGCGGAGCGCTATCTCTCCACCGCGTTGTTTGAAGGCCTGTAGGGGCCTGCGCACGGCGCACCCTCGCGGTCGGCGGACACCCTGACCATGTTCACCCCGGACGAACGCGCGCGCTATGCGCGCCACATCATGCTGAAGGAGATCGGCGGCGCCGGACAGCAGCGCTTGAAGGCCGCCACGGTCGCGCTTGTCGGCGTCGGCGGTCTCGGCGCGCCGGCGGCGCTGTATCTGGCGGCGGCGGGCGTCGGGCGGCTGCGGCTGATCGACGACGATCAGGTTTCGCTGTCGAACCTTCAGCGTCAGGTTCTCTACGATTCAAGCGATGTCGGCGCGGACAAGCCCGCGCGCGCCGCTGCGCATCTGCGCGCGCTCAACCCGCATGTCGCCATCGACGCGCAGAACGCGCGGCTCACCGATGAGAATGCGCAGACTCTGCTCGCCGGCGCCGATCTCGTGCTCGACGGATCGGACTCCTTCGTCACACGCTTTGCGGTGAACGCGGCGTGCCACGGCGCGGGACTGACGCTGATCTCCGGCGCCGTCGGTCGCTGGACCGGCCAGATCGCGACCTTCAAATCCGGGCAGACCAAAACCTTGGCCCCGGACCAGCGCCTCCCCTGCTATCGCTGTTTCGTAACGGACGCGCCGCCGAACGCGGAGACCTGCGCCGAGGTCGGCGTCGTCGGCGCCTTGACCGGCGTGATCGGAACGCTGATGGCGCTGGAAGCGATCAAGGAGATTACGCGCGCCGGCGACAGCCTTGCGGGACGCCTCCTGATCTTCGACGGCCTTGCGGCGGTCAGCCGCACCGTACGGCTTCCCGTGGACCCCGCCTGCGCGGTCTGCGCCGCACCGTCCTGAGGGTTGTTCGCGGCCGCCAGCGCCGATAAAACCCTCGCCGACGCGAAAACAAAACAAGATCGCCGGTCGGCGAAGTGGGGCTTGGGATGCGCGCAGCTTTGACGTTCGTGCTCGTGGTGCTGGCGGCGATCGCGCTGGCGCTCGTCGGCGGCTGGTTCGCGTTGCAGCGGCCCGATATTCCTTTCGCGACGCTGCAACAAAAATACGGCGCCGCCGCCGACCGCACGCTCGACATGCCCAGCGGCGAACGCGTGCGCTATCGCGACCAGGGCGATCGCAACCGCCCGCCGCTGGTGCTCGTGCACGGCTACGCCGCATCGCTCGACACCTGGGAGCCGTGGGTCGCGCGGCTTGGCGAACGCTATCGCCTGATCAGCCTCGATCTGCCGGGCCATGGCCTGACCGAAACGCCCGCGGATTACCCCGTGTCGACGGAGCGTTACGTTGCGGTCGTGAACGCGGTGGCGGACGCAGTGGGCCTGCAGACGTTTTCGCTCGCCGGCTCGTCGATGGGCGGGCGCGTGGCGTGGGAATACGCCTTGGCGCATCCCGACCGCCTCGACGCGCTGATCCTCGTGGATGCGGCCGGCTGGCCTTACGAAGATCAGCGCAGCGGCGCGCCGATCATTTTTCAATTGCTGCAGAACCCGGTCATCGGCCGGCTGCTGAGCAATCTCGATGCGACCGCTTTGACCCGGCAGGGCCTGCAGGCGTCGTTCGTCGATCAGAGCCTGGTCGATGACGCGATGGTGAACCGCTATGTCGAATATTCGCGCGCGCCGGGCCATCGCCCGATCCTGCGCGCGCTGCAACTCGATTACGGCCGCTTCGCCACGCCGGAATTGCTCGCCGGCATCGCCAAACCGACGCTGATCCTGAGCGGGGAGCAGGACAATCTTGTTCCCGTCGCGCACGCGCGGCGCTTTGCGGCCGCGATCCCCGGCTCGGAGCTGATCACGTTTCCGAATGTCGGCCATCTGCCGCAGGAGGAAATTCCCGACGCGTCTGCGGAGGTCGTCGCCAATTTCCTGGCGCGGGTCTATCGCAGCGAGCCGTCGGCGGAAGCGCTCGCCGCCGCCGCGGCCGCGGCGCGCC
>CAZMRN010000047.1:0-10121 GCA_964568575.1 uncultured Caulobacteraceae bacterium | reverse complement strand
AGACCATCGCGCGCCGCCTCAACGAGGCCCAGCACACCGCCGCGATGCTGACGACGTTCAACGAAGCCGACATGTCGGCGATCATGGCGGCGCGCAACAAATACAAGGACGGCTTCGAGAAGAAGCACGGCGTGAAGCTCGGCTTCATGAGCTTCTTCGTGAAGGCCTGCGTGTCGGCGCTGCGCGAGATCCCGAACGTCAACGCCGAAATCGACGGCGAGGACGTCATCTACAAGAATTACTACGACATCGGCGTCGCCGTCGGCACCGAGCGCGGCCTCGTCGTGCCCGTGCTGCGCGACGCCGACCACAAATCCATGGCCGAGATCGAGAAGGAGATCGGCGATCTCGGCGCCCGCGCGCGCGACGGGCAGCTGAAGCTCGAGGAATTGCAGGGCGCCACGTTCACGATTTCGAACGGCGGCGTCTATGGCTCGCTGATGTCGACGCCGATCCTCAACGCGCCGCAATCGGGCATTCTGGGCATGCACAAGATCCAGGATCGGCCCGTGGCCATCAATGGGCAGGTCGTCATTCGCCCGATGATGTATCTCGCGCTCAGCTACGACCATCGCCTGGTCGACGGCCGCGAAGCGGTGACGTTCCTGGTGCGCGTCAAGGACGCCCTGGAGGATCCCGAGCGGCTTCTGCTCGACCTCTAGGCCGGCCGCGCGGGCTTGCCCTTGCGCCGATAATCCGGTTCATCGAAGCGCCCGCTGCGACGTGGGGACGTCGCCGCCGTTCGGGGAGGGGACGATGTGGTTGCTCCGCTGGCCTTTGGTTTTGATTTTGCTCGTCTATGTCGCTGCATGTCTGTTTCCCGCCGGGGTGACGACGCTGCAGCGCTTCGATGCGCCCGCGGCTGAGATCGCCGAAGTGTCGTCGACGCTGGCCGATCTCGGCGCAGCCGCTTCGCCGCTTGAGGCCGGCCTCTGGTACGGTGCGGCGCTGTTCCTGTTCATCGCCATGGTGCGCCTGATCCGCCGCACGCAGGCGTTCTGGATGTGGCTTGTCGGCTTTGCGCTCTATGGCGGGCGCTGGGCGCTGTGGAAGCAGCAGAATGGCGGCCTTGCGCTCGATACTGCTTATCCGATCGCCGATTACGGCCCGATCGGGGTGTTGCTGGTCGTCGGGCTCTCGATCCTGGTCGTCGACGGCGCCGACCGCGCGTATTGGCGCCGCCTCGAGGCGTGATCGCCGGCGAAAGCGGATTCCACTTTGGGCCGTCTCGCACTAGGTTGCGGCCGACGCTTTCCCGCAGGATTCCATTTTCATGAGCTCTTACGACGTCATCATCATCGGGGGCGGCCCCGGCGGATACAATTGCGCCATCCGCGCCGGCCAACTCGGCTTGAAAACCGCCATCGTGGAAAAGCGCGGCGTGCTCGGCGGAACATGCCTTAATGTCGGGTGCATTCCCTCCAAAGCGCTGCTGCACGCCTCGCACTGGTACGAGACCGCGCAAAAGCGTTTCGCCGACATGGGCGTCAAGATCGACGGCCTCGGCCTCGATCTCAACGCGATGATGGCCTCGAAGGGCGAAGCCGTCGACGGCCTGACCAAGGGCGTCGAATTCCTCATGAAGAAAAACAAGGTCGACTACATCAAGGGAACCGGCCGGCTGCTCGGTGCCGGACGCGTCGAGATCGCCAGCGACGGCGCCGGCAAGATCGTTCACGACGCCAAGAACATCGTCATCGCCACCGGATCGGAGCCGACGTCGCTGCCTGGCGTGGAGATCGACGAAGAGCGCATCGTCTCGTCGACCGGAGCGCTGGCGCTCGCCGCGGTGCCGCCGCGTCTTATCGTGATCGGCGCCGGCGTCATCGGTTTGGAGCTCGGCTCTGTCTGGCGCCGTCTCGGCGCGCAGGTGACGGTGGTGGAATATCTCGACCGCATCACGCCGACCGTCGACGCCGAAATCGCCAAGCAGTTCCAGCGCATCCTCGCCAAGCAGGGCATGAAGTTCGAGCTCGGGCAGAAGGTCGTCGGCGTCGAGCGGCTGAAATCGGCCGTGCACGTTGCGATCGAGACGGCCAAGGGCGGCGAGCGGCGCGCGCTTGAGGCCGACATCGTGCTGGTCGCCGTCGGGCGGCGTCCCTACACGACCGATCTCGGCCTCGAAGCGGCCGGCGTGCGTTTCGATCAGCGCGGCTTCATCGAAACCGACCATTTCGCCACCAGCGCGCCCGGCGTGTGGGCGATCGGCGATTGCACGCATGGCCCGATGTTGGCGCACAAGGCGGAAGAGGAGGGCATCGCCGTCGCGCAGCGTTGCGCCGGCCTGTGGGGGCATGTGAACCCCGCCATCATTCCGTCCGTCATCTACACCGATCCGGAGGTCGCAGACGTCGGCATGACGGAAGAGGAGGCGAAGGCGGCGGGCCTCGACATCGCCGTCGGCAAGTTTCCGTTCCTGGCGAACTCGCGCGCGCGCACCAACCACGAAACCGACGGCATGGTGAAGATCATCGAGGACAAGGCGACCAAGCGCGTGATCGGCGCGCACATGGTCGGGGTGGGCGTCGGGGAGCTCATCGGCGAGGTCTGCGTCGCGATGGAGTTCGGCGCCTCGGCGGAAGACATTGCGCGCACCTGCCACGCGCACCCCACCATGTCGGAAGCGATCCGCGAAGCCGCCAAAGGCGTCGACGGCTGGGTGATGCAGGCCTGACACGTCAGGCGTCGAACAGCGCCGTCGAGACGCCAAGCTCGCCGCCCAGCGCGCGCAAATGGCCGATCACGCCGTCGGAAAGCGGCGCGCCATGCGCGTCGCGATCCGCGCGCGCGGCGCGTTCGAAATCGCCCGGCGCCAGCACGGGCGCGTCGGGGTTCGCCGGCGGCGAGGCCAAGGCGTACGCCATCATCGCGTCCTGCTCGCGGCGGATCCAGGCGGGATCGGCGAAGCGCGCGGGATCGACCACGATCGCGAACATCGTGTTGATGATGCCGCCCAGACGCGGCGCGCCCGGCTGCAGCGTGCCGTAGCCGGACAAAAGCCCCGCGAGCAATTCCGCCGCGAAGCCGAGCGCGTAGCCCTTGTGCTCGCCGAAGAACGCCAGCGCGCCGACATGGGCGGCGTAATCATGGCTGCCCATGCCGGTCGGATCGTCGCTCGGCGCGCCGCGCGCATCGAGCACGCTGCCGAACGGCACAGGCTCGCCTTTCGCGGCGGCCTCGCGCACTTTGCCCAAGGCGAGGCGGCTGGTGGCGTAGTCCAGCAGGAACGCCGGATGCGCATCCGCGGCGGGCAGGGCGATGCAGATCGGGTTGGTGCCGAAGCGCGCATCCGTGCCGCGATACGGCGCAACGAGGCCGCCATGGTCGACGACATTGACGAAGGCGATGAAGGCGAGGCCGTCGTCGGCCGCCATTTCGCCGAACGCGCCGATGCGCCCCAGATGATGGCTGCCGGCGATGGTCAAAGCGCACACGCCGCTGTCGCGCGCGATGGCGCAGGCTTGCGTCACGGCCTGCGCGCCCACCACGGCGCCGAAGCCGCGGTCGCCGTCGATCTGAAGGATCGCGCCGGCCTGCCGCGTCACGCGCACCGCGGCGTTCGGTTTGGCGGCGCCGGCGCGCACATGGCGCGCATAGGTCGGGAGCAGGGCGACGCCATGGCTGTCGTGCCCGGCGCGGTTGGCGTCGACGAGATGGCGGGCGACGGCGTGCGCCTCCTCGGAGCGCGATCCCAAGGCGCCCAGCACGCTCTCGCCGAAAGCGATCAGCGCGGATGTCGGGAAGCGGCGCATTGTCGGGCCTCCTGGCGGCGTGGACAGGGGAGCGTTCGCGTCCCCTTTGCGTCAAGCGGCGCGCAGTCTAGGCTCGTTCCGGGCAAGAAATGATGAGGCTTCGGAATGGCGGAAATAGATGTCGTGCGCGCCATGCTGGCCCAAATGCGCAATCCCGACGCGCCGCCGCAATCCTTGTCCGAGCGCCGCACGGCGATGGATGCTTTCGGCGATGCAGCGCAGCTGCCGGAACATTGGCGCATCGAAGACGACGCGCTCGGTCGACCTGCGCAGCGCCACGCCGGCCCCGACATCGTCCAGGACGCCGCCATCCTGTACCTTCACGGCGGCGGCTATGTGCTGGGCTCGCCGGCGAGCCATCGCGGGCTCGTCGCGCAGCTCGCCCGCGCCGCAGGCACGCTGGCCTTTGCGCTCGATTATCGCCTGGCGCCGGAACATCGCTGCCCGGCGGCCATCGATGATGCTTTCGCCGCTTATGAACAATTGCTTGATCGCGGATTTGCGCCGCAGCGCATCGCGATCGCCGGCGATTCTGCCGGCGGCGGGCTTGCGCTCGCGACCGCCCTGCGCATTCGCGAGCAGGGGAGGCCGGCGCCGGCCGCGCTGGTTTTGATTTCGCCGTGGCTCGATCTCACGCAGTCCGGCGAAAGCTACGCCACGCGGGCCGCGCTCGATCCCGTGCTGACCAAGCAGGCGTTGGAAGACTTCGCCGCTGACTATGTGGGTCCCGACGGCGACCGGCGCGGGATTGGCGCTTCGCCTTTGTTCGCCGATTTAAAGGGCCTTCCCAAGACCTTAACGCAAGTCGGCGACGCCGAGATCCTGTTGAGCGACGCTGAGCGGTTTCATGAGCGTGCGCTGGCGGCGGGCGTATCGTCTGAGCTCGAAACCGCGGCCGACATGACGCATGTCTGGCACATCTTCTATCCGATCTTGGAGCCGGCGCGGGCGGCGATCGAAAGGGCGGGGCGCTTTGTTAGAGCTGCGCTGAACTAAACAATGAACAAAACATAGAACAAAATAGCGCGTCGCTGAAACGGCGACGGGGGGAGCGTCCTCCCCCCGTCTCCATAACGCCTTAGACGGTCGGAGCGGACGCCGGCTTCGCAGCAGCCTTGCGGCCCGGCTTGCGGCCCGGCTTGCGGCCGGTCTTCTTCGCGACGGTCTTCGCCGGACGGCCGCGAGCAGCCTTCGCCGCCTTGCGCACGCCCTTCTTGGCGGTCTTGCGAACGGCCTTCTTCGCGGCCTTGCGAACGGTCTTGCGCACCGTCTTCTTCGCAGCAGCCTTGCGAACGCCCTTGCGCACGCCCTTCTTCGCCGTCTTGCGCACCGCCTTGCGGACGGTCTTGCGAGCGGCCTTGCGGACGACCTTCTTCGCGGTTTTCTTGGCCGCCTTCTTAACCATTTTCGCCATCTTCATTTCTCCATCTTTACTAGTGTTGGTACTGGGTTGGGTGGGAGTTTTTTTGCTCTCCGGGACTGACTTTTCGCCGATATTGGTTTTTGATTGGTTTCTAAGAGCGCGAAGACTGTATTTTTTTGAGATGCCGAATGTTTTGCCTGAAATGTCATTGCGAACTCTATCAACATGCTGAAAAACAATAGAAAAATGGGTCACGCCCTGGGGTGTGCAGAGCGATACGCGTCGAGCAGTCGCGAAAATTCTACGTCCGCATAGGCTTGCGTCGTCGAAAGTGATTCGTGTCCGAGCAAATCTTGGATCGCGCGCAAATCAGCGCCGTGCGCCAACAAATGCGTCGCGAAGGCGTGTCGCAAGGCGTGCGGCGTCGCCGATTCAGGCAAGCCGAGACGCGCGCGCAGCGCTTCGACGCGCAGCTGCACGATGCGCGGCGACAACGGCCCGCCCTTTTCGCCGCGAAATACTGGCGCGTCGTCGGCGAGCGCGAACGGCAGCGCTTCGAGATAGCGGTCGATCGCATCGCGCACATAAGAAAGAAGCGGAATGCGCCGCTCCTTGCCGCCTTTGCCCGTCACCAGCAGCACATCGCCCGCGCGCGCGGCCGCTGTCGTGAGGCTCAGCGCCTCGGCGATCCGCAGGCCGGCGCCATAAAGCAGCGCCAGCACCGCAGCGTCGCGCGCGGCGATCCAGCTTGCGCCGGCATCCTTTTCGACCAGCGCAAGCATGTCGTTTGCGCCTTGTTCATCGATTGGACGCGGCAGGCCGCGGCGCTGGCGCGGTCCGCGCACCAGGCCGATGCGCGGGTTCGCAACGCCGTGATGGCGCGCCAGATAGCGGAAAAAAGCGCGGATGGCGGCGAGCGCGCGGGCGATCGAGCGATCGGCGAGCGGTTCCGGCGGAAGCCGACGAAATGCGAGATACGCGCGCAGGTCGCGCAGCGACGCGTCCTGCAAGACGGCGAGCGTCGGCTCCGCGCCGAAATGGTCTCTTAGGAAATCGAGCAGTGCGGAGACGTCGCGGGCATAGGCTTCGAGCGTGCGCGGACTATATCGGCGTTCGTCGCGCAGATGGTTGAGCCAAGCGTTCAGCGCAGCATGAGCGCTTTCGGTGAGAGGCGCTTTCGTCGTATCGACCGCCATCGCATGCGTTAAGGACTGTTCGCCTTTAGCGCCGATCGACGACAGTGTCGACTTTTTGTGTCTGCGCGCGCTTCGCCCTATGGTGCGCTGATGAGCATGCATGCGCGACGCGCCAGCTTGCGCGCACGTCGGCCGCAGGCCGCGCAGCAAGGGCCGTTGTTCGAAACCGCTGACGGCGCGGCGCCCGCGGGCGCGGCTTTGCGCGCGCGCGTCTTGTTTCCGCTGCCGCTGCCGGAGCCGTTCGATTATCGCGTGCCGGCCGGCATGCGCGTGGCGCCGGGCGATCATGTCATCGCGCCGATCGGGTCGCGCCTGGTGCGCGGGGCCGTGTGGTCGGTGGAGGAGGGGCCCGGCGCAGACAATCTGAAGCCCATCGACGAGAAATTGCCAGGCGCGCCGCTGCCGGAGATCTCGCGTCGCTTCATCGAGTGGACCGCGCGCTACGTGGCCAGTTCGCCGGGGCAGATTCTGCGCATGGTCGTGCGCTCCGAAGAGGCGTTGCGTCCCTCGCCGACCATCGCCGTCTATGCGCCGTCGGACGCCGCCCCGCATCGGTTGTCGGAGGCGCGCGCGCGTGTGCTGGAACAGGCCCGCATCGCGCCCGGCGGCATGGCCGAGCTTGCGCGGCGCGCAGGCGTGACCGTCTCGGTGGTGAAGGGCCTCATTGCGGCCGGCGCGCTGCGCGAACTGCGTCGCGATGAGGATTCGCCTTATGCCACGCTGGATTTTGCGCGGCCGGGACGCACGCTGTCGGCGCAGCAGAGCGAGGCGGCCGAAGCGCTGAAGGCGATGGTGCGCGAAGACGCCTTCGCCGCCGCGCTGCTCGACGGCGTCACCGGGGCCGGCAAGACCGAAGTGTATCTGGAGGCCGTCGCCGAGGCCCTGTCGCGCGATCCGACCGCGCAAGCGCTGGTGCTGCTGCCCGAGATCGCGCTGACCCAGGCGGTGATGGCGCGCTTCACCGAACGCTTCGGCGCAAGCCCTGTCGAGTGGCATTCCGCGATCGGCCACAAGGAACGCCGCCGCGCCTGGCGCGAGATCGCCGAGGGCAGGGCGCGTCTGGTTCTGGGCGCGCGCTCTGCGCTGTTTCTGCCGTTTCCGAATCTGAAGCTCATCGTCATCGACGAGGAGCATGATCCTTCCTATAAGCAGGACGACGGCGTCGCGTACCAAGCGCGAGATCTCGCGGTTGCGAGGGCGAAGCTAGGGGGCTGTGCGGTCGTCCTCGCAAGCGCGACGCCGTCGCTGGAAACGCTCGTGAACGCCCAGGCGGGGCGCTACCGCCACATCGTCCTGCGCAGCCGCCATGGCGCAGCGACCTTGCCAGACATCGCGCTCGTCGATCTCAAGCTCGATCCGCCGGAGAAGGGGCGATGGATGTCGCCCGCCCTCGTGGCCGCGACCGCCGAAGCCCTGTCGCGCGGCGAGCAGACGCTGCTTTACATGAATCGCCGCGGTTACGCGCCGCTCACATTGTGCCGCGCCTGCGGCCACCGCATGCAATCGCCCGACACGCAGAGCTGGCTGGTCGAGCACAAATATTCCGGCCGGCTGGTGTGTCATCTCACCGGCTTCTCGATGCCGAAGCCGAAGCAATGCCCGCATTGCCTCGCGCCGGAGAGTTTCGTGTCCATCGGCCCCGGCGTCGAGCGCATCGCCGAGGAAGTGAAGGAAATCTTCCCCGAGGCGCGCACGGAGATCTTCTCGTCCGACACAGCGCCCACCGGCGAAGCGGTGCGTGCGCTCGTGGCGCGCATGGCCGCAGGCGAGATCGACATTCTGATCGGCACGCAGATCGTCGCCAAGGGTCACAATTTCCCGCTGCTCACCTGCGTCGGCGTGATCGACGCCGATCTCGGCCTCAAAGGCGGCGATCTGCGCGCCGGCGAGCGCACGTTTCAGGTCTTGAGTCAGGTCGCCGGCCGCGCCGGGCGCGCCGAACGGCCGGGACGCGCGCTGATCCAAACCTATCTGCCGGAAGAGCCGCTGATGCAGGCCTTGGCGGCGATGGACCGCGACGGTTTCCTTGCGGCCGAAGCCGCGCAGCGCGAGGCGCTCGGCATGCCGCCCTTCGGGCGTCTTGCGGCGCTGATCCTCTCCGCGCCGGGAGATCAGGCTGTCGATCTCGCCGCCGAGGCGCTCGGCGAAAAGGTTCCCGCGGCTGACGGCGTTGATGTCTACGGGCCCGCGCCCGCGCCGTTGGCGGTCGTGCGCGGACGCAGCCGGCGGCGGTTTCTGGTGCGCGCCGATCGCGGCGTCGATCTCTCCGCATTCATGGCGGCGTGGGTGGCGCGGGTGAAATTGTCGAGCGCGGTGCGCGTGCAGATCGACATCGACCCGTACAGCTTTCTTTAAGCGCCCTTACCGCGCAAGTTAACGGACAAGCTTTGCTTGCGGCTTTATTTGCACGCGGGGCGAAGCGTTACAGTCGCACGACAGAAATTTAATGTGCGCCGTCAAGGCGACTGAAAGTTCTCGCGACTATTCCGGCGTGCAGGCCGATTCTAATGATCGGCCTGCGCCTGCGATTTCTTCTGCCGCGCCGCGCGCGACAGCATGTTCAAGGCTTCAACGCCTGCCGAGAACGCCATCGCAGCGTAGATGTAGCCCTTGGGCACATGGAACCCCATGCCTTCTGCGATCAGCGTCATGCCGATCATAAGCAGGAAGCTCAGCGCCAGCATCACCACGGTCGGGTTCTTGTGGATGAAGTCCGCCACGGGGTTGGCGGCGAACAGCATCACCGACACCGCAATCAGCACGGCGGCGACCATGATGGGCACGTCGTCGGTCATGCCGACGGCGGTGAGGATCGAGTCGATCGAAAACACCAAGTCCAGGATCAGAATCTGCACGATCGCCGCGCCGAAGGTCAGCGTCACGGCCTTGCCGGCGAACACGCCGGGATTGGGGTCGCTGTCGACCGTGTGATGGATTTCGGAGGTCGCTTTCCAAACCAGGAACAGGCCGCCGGCGATCAGGATGAGATCGCGCCAGGAATAGCCGTGGCCGAAGGCGGTGAAGAGCGGCTGCGTCAGCTGCACGATCCACGCGATCGTCGCCAGAAGGCACAGGCGCATGACCAGCGCCAGCGTGATGCCGATCTGGCGCGCGCGCGCGCGATCGGCTTCAGGCAATTTGTTGGTGAGGATGGAGATGAACAGAAGGTTGTCGATCCCGAGGACGACTTCCATCACCACCAGCGTGACGAACGCGGCCCAGGCGGCCGGATCCGCCAACAACGCCAGAATGTAATCCATCGCCGCTCATCCCGCTCGCCCTCGGAGCGGCACGGTTTCAGCGCGTGCGGCGACTCTTGTCAAAAGCTTTACGGCGCGGGGCCCTCTAGCTGTGCGCGCAGGCGTCCGCGCCCCACAGCTCATCCTTGTGCGCCCATCCCTGCGCGCCGGACACTTTGAGCAGACGATAATCGCCGGCGCAGGCCTCCAGGCGCGCCACCAGTCCGCGCCCGAGATAGGCCGCGACCGGCGCGGTCCCATCGGCGCGGCGGCGCAGCGCCGTCGAGCCCAATGCGTCGCCGCGCACATAGACCGTGTGCGAAGGGGCGAGATAATCGGCCAAGATCCAAGTTTCGGCGCCGTCCGGGTCGCGCACGCGGCGCCATGGGCCGCTTTCGCCGACGAGCTTCAAGGGCAGGCCGCGCCGCGTATAGACCCAATCGATGCGGTGCTCGAGGCCGGGGCCGCGGCGCGCATTCACCCGGTCGCGCGCCAGGCTGACATAACCGTCGCCCACAGCCGCGCTCGTCGCAGCAGGAGCAGGGCCTGTACGACGCTGCCCAGACTGTCG
>CAZMRN010000046.1:0-10139 GCA_964568575.1 uncultured Caulobacteraceae bacterium | reverse complement strand
ACAGCGTGCAGCCGGCTTATCTGGCGCTGATCGCGGCGCTGACGGCGCAACAGGCGCAAGCCGGCGAGGACGACGGCGTCTGGCGGCTGCCCGACGGCGAGGCCTATTACGCCCACCAACTCGCGATGATGACGACGACGGCGATGTCGGCGCGCGACATCCACGATCTCGGCCTGGCGGAAGTCGCGCGCATCGAAAACGAGATGCGCGCGCTGGCGCGCCAGGTGAATTTCGCCGGCGACCTGCCGGCGTTTTTCCGCCATGTCGAAGGCGATCCGCGTCACTTCCTGGCCAACACGCCGGAAGGCAAGGCGGAGTACATCGTCCGCGCCCGCGCCGCGCTGGACGCGATGAGCGCGCGCCTGCCGGATTATTTCGCCACGCTGCCGCGCGCGCCGCTCGAGGTGCGCCCGGTGGAGGCGTTCCGCGAGCAATCGGCGGGCTTGGCCTTTTATCAGCGCCCCGCGCAGGACGGCTCGCGCCCGGGCATCTATTACGCCAACACCCAGAACATGCGCGGCCTGCCGCTGTATCAGCTTGAGGCGCTCGCCTATCACGAGGGCGTGCCCGGGCATCACATGCAATTGTCCATCGCCCAGGAAAGCGAAGGCGTGCCGCGCTTCCGCCGCCTCGCGCCCTACACCGCTTACACCGAGGGCTGGGGCCTCTATTGCGAAGGCCTGGCCAAGGAGATGGGGTTCTACCAGGACCCCTATTCCGATTTCGGCCGTCTCACGATGGAGCTGCGCCGCGCCATTCGCCTCGTGGTCGACACCGGCCTGCACGACAAGCGTTGGACCCGCCAGCAGGCGATCGACTACATCCTCGCCACCCAGCCCGGCGAAGAAGACCAGGCCCGTCGCGACATCGACCGCTACATCGTGATGCCGGGCCAAGCCACCGCCTACAAAATCGGCCAGCTGGAAATCTTGCGTCTGCGCGAGGCCGCGCGCGGGCGACTGGGGGCACGCTTCGACATCCGCGCCTTCCACGACCTCGTGCTGCGCGCCGGCCCGATGCCGCTCGACATGCTGCGCGCCCGCGTCGAGGCGTGGCCGGGGGCGTAGCCGCACACGGTGAGTGTGTGTCTTATGTCACAGCGTGACGATCAAACATCGAACATGGCCAGTTCCTTGCATCCGAATCGAGAGAGAGGCGTATCTTCTCTCGCGGGCGTGGATGGAGGGGATGATGTGGACGTGGCTGAAAAACCTGTTTCGTCGCCGTGAAGACGACTTCACCGCTCGACTGTTAGCGGATTTGGGCCTGCGGCGCTGACGGGTGCGCCGTTTTCGGCCCGCCGCTCGAGCGTGATGAACACATCCGGCGGCGTGCCGAAAAGCTGCACGCCGTTGGCGTCGTAGCCGCGCTCGGTCTGCAGATAGCGATCCGCCGACAGCACCGATTCTGCGCCGAGCATGATGAAGGCGTTGCGCCGATCGGACCACAGCCAGCATTGCTGCAGCCCGATGGCGCCGCGCCATTCATCGCCGTCGCGCCGCCAGATCATGGCGCAGTCCGACGCCTCGGCCGCGTCGATCGCCTCACCCAAATCCGCGGCGGTGAGCGCGGCCAGGCGTTCCGGCTGGGTCCATGCGTCAACGAAGCGTGCGGGATCGACCAGCTCCAGCGCGCGCGCGCGCACGGCGCCGTCGGGCGCATCGGTCAACACGAACACGCGCTGGCGATAGACGCGCCGCTCCGGCCCGGCGTTCAGTTGCGAATAGAGCGTCACCCCGCCGAGCGCGGGCGCGTCGAAGCGCACCCAGCGGCCTTCATAGGAATGGTCCGGGTCGTCCGGCGCGGTCGCAAACGTCCCCTCCATAAGCGCGGCGAGGGCCTCGGCGTTCGATGACGGCGCGGGGCGCGTCGCGCACGCGCCGACGAGCGCGGCGCAGAAAACGGCGATGGCGATGCGTCTCAACATCGCGCGATCCTAGCCCATAGGGTCGCGCACGCTACCCAGGGATCGGCGGCCCCGCCGCATAACTCTCTATCAGGCTGCCCGCCACCAGCCGCCAGCCATCCACCAGCACGAAGAAGATGAGCTTGAACGGCAGGCTGATCGTCACCGGCGGCAGCATCATCATGCCCATGCTCATCAGCAGCGACGACACCACGAGATCGATGATCAGGAACGGAATGAACAGCATGAAGCCGATCTCGAAGGCGCGCCGCAATTCCGAGATCATGAAGGCCGGGATGACGATGCGCAGCGGCGTCTCCGCGGCCGTCGCCGGCGGCGTCTCCAGATTGGCGAGATCGATGAACAGCGCGAGATCCGCCTCACGCGTGTGGACGAGCATGAAATCCTTGATCGGCGCGGCGATGCGCGGAAACGCCTCGTCGAGCGGCATCTCCTCGCGCATCACCGGCCCAATGCCGTCCTCATAGGCGCGGCTCCAGGTCGGCTGCATGACGAACGCCGTCATGAACAGCGCGAGCGAGACGAGCACGATGTTGGGCGGCGCCTGCTGCAGACCGATCGCGGTGCGCAACAGCGATAGCACCACCACGAAGCGGATGAAGCACGTCGTCATGATCAGGATCGACGGCGCCAGCGACAGCACCGTGATCAGCGCGGTGAGCTGCAGCACGCGCGCGGTCAGCCCTTCGCCGGTGCCGAGATTGACGTTGAGCGCCGGCTGCACAGGCGCCGCATGCGCGACGCCCGTCATCGCCACAAGCGCGACGCCGACAAGCGCGGCGATCGCAAAGCCGACACCGCGCCCGCTCATGGTTGCGCCTCCGTCTTGACGTCGACGCTCGCCACGCGGCGATCGCCGCCGGCAGACAACAGAATCAGATGTTCGCGATCGTCCATGCGCACGATCACCAGCCTGCGCCGCGGATCGATCATCAGGCTCTCCACCACCTGCAGGCGCCGCGGGCCGCGCGCCGGCGCGCCGGTGACGAGGCCGAATCGCCGCGCCGCGTACCCCGCGAGGCCGATCAGGGCCAAAGTCGCGATCAGCGCCGCAAGCGCGCGCGCCCACTCCATCCAATCCAATGCCGCCTCCGTTCTGGAGCGTCGCCTGCGCTATGGGGTCGTCAATTTTGGTGAATCAAAAGTTAACGCGGCGCGCATGCGTTAGGGCTCGGTTAAGCGGCGCGAGATTGAATCGAGTCGCGCGTTGGGAGCTATCCTTGGATCTCGCGAATTCACCTTTCTTCGGCGTTCTGCGCGAGCGGCTCTCGCATTTGTCGGACCGTCAGCGGCTGATCGCGGAGAACATCGCCAACGCCTCGACGCCAGGCTATGTGCCGCGCGACGTCGATTCGCGCGCGTTTCAGCGCATGCTCGAAGGCCAAGGCGGCGTGCGCATGAGCCGCACCCATACGATGCACATGGACGCATCCGGCGCGCCGGGCATAGACATCGTTTCGCGCCCGGATTCGGAAACGACGCTCGACGGCAACGCCGTCGTGCTGGAAGAGCAATCCATTCGCGCCGCAGAAACGCGCGTGAACTACGAAACCGCGCTGGCGCTCTACCAAAAGGGTTTGCAGCTGGTGCGCCTGGCGTCGCGCGCGCCGGGCCGGTAGGAGCACGATGAATGGCTGATCTCGACGCCGCCTTGTCCGCGGCCGCATCCGGCATGCGCGCGCAGACCCAGCGCATGCGCATCGCGGCGGAGAACGTCGCCAATGCGAACTCCATCGGCGACGATCCCAACGCGGAGCCCTATCGCCGGCAGATTCCGGTGTTCCAGGCGACGGAGCTGGAGAGCGGCGCCAAGGGCGTGCGCGTCACCGGCGCCATCGCCGACCGCACCGAGTTTCGCCGCGAATACAATCCCAGCCACCCCGCGGCGGACGAGACCGGCTATGTGCGGCTGCCGAACGTCGACACGCTGGTCGAGATGATGGATTTGCGCGACGCGTCTCGCGCCTATGAGGCGAATCTGAACATGATCGAGGCTGCCCGCGCGATGACGTCGCGCGCGCTCGATTTGTTGCGCAGATAGGATAAACCGCCATGGCCGCCGATCTGATCTCCGCAGCGCGCGCCTATCTCGACGCCGCGAAAGCCGCGAGCCGCGCGGCGGGCGGCGTCGCCGCCGAGGACGGCGTCGATTTCGGCGCCATGGTGCAAACTGCGTTTCGCGAAGCGCAAACCAATCTGCAGGCCGCCGAGGCGCAGGCGGTCAATGTCGCGGCCGGGCGCGGCGACATCGTCGACGTCGTCACCGCCATCGCCGCCGCCGAAACGCAGATGGAGACCGTGATGGCCGTGCGCGATCAGGTTATTTCTGCGTATCAAGAAATATTGCGGATGCCGATTTAGTGAGGCGGAAGTCGATAGGCGTTAGGCAATAGGCAGTAGGCAGTAGTGAGTAGTCAGTAGTCGCCTATTCACGCATCACCCCGGTCTCGCGGAGCGAGAACCGGGGTCTATTTTTTCGGGACATAAGCACCATGGGCCCCGGATCGACCTTCGGTCGTCCGGGGCGCGGGCGGGGGAGCGAGCCTACTGCCTACTGCCTACTGCCTATTCCCTACTCCCTTCCCGCCCTCTCGATCCGCAAATCCACCTGCGCCACGCGGATGCCGAACCAGCCGACGGTCGCGCGGTTGATCACCGCGCCGTCGGCGGTTTCGACCATCACGTCGCGAAAGCGCAGCTTGCGCCCGGGCTTGCCGTCGCGGCCGGGCAGGCGGATGTCGTATTCGAGGCGAAACGCGTTGCCGACCTGCACGCCCTCTGCTGTGCCGACCACGTCTTCGCGCGTGCCGACATAGCGCCCTGGCGCGACGCGTTCGAGCCGCCAGGTTTTGCGGTCGCGCTCACCGTCGTCATAGGCGAAGTCCTCCACCAGGGTGAACATGTCGCCTTCGAGGGAGCCGTTCAGCTCCGCGGTGAAGCCGCGCCGCACGCCATTGATGGCGCGAAACTCCCCCCGCGCCGTCGTCCGCCCAAGCAGATCCTCCTCAATGACGAACGCGTTCGGCCCCGTCTCCGGCGGCAACGGCGGCGCGGTCGCGCAGGCGGACAGGAGAATGGCGGGGATCGCGGCGAGGGCGGCGCGCATGGCAGGGCTCCAGGAGTGGCGGAGGCTTGTACGCGCGGCGGGGGCGGGTGGATTGCTACACTTTGCTCGAAATGTCCTCCCAAATGGAAATTCGGCCATCCTCAGATCCAGCCGCCAAGAATTTCCCCGATGCCGAGAACGCCACAGCGGTGATCGGACGCTCGTGCCAGCCTGCATTTTCGAGAGGAATCCGCTCAGACATGTGAAAGTCGGACAGGCGCGGCTGCACGCCGCTTGAACCCACCGCTATGACCGGAGAACTGGGATGCATAGCGAGCGCGCGAATTGGCGGCGCATCGTCAAATACGGGCTGAACGAGACCAGCGCTGAAGGCGCGTTCACTCCAAGTGTGAAACTGAACGCCAGCGTCTGACGGATGCGACGAGACGATTGAAAGCAAGCCCGCATTTCGCGCCTCGGGGTCAGGAGCAAGTGCAATTATTGCTTCTGCATCATAACGATCAGCAACAATAAACTGATCGCCGTTCTCCACCGCCGGATCAATGATCCTCACTTTTCCAAGTCGATCTGCGAGTATCAATCCGGGCGCGCCATCAAAGTCGAATCGCAAAACTCGGCATAAGCGCGTTGATGGGCCGTCAGCAATCGTTATGGCGCGGAGGAACTCGCCTGCTGGACTCCAGATGGGCACTTTATGTCCGCCAACGGTGATGAACGACCCGTCATCAAGGATTGTCGCGTCGCGAACGCCGTCCCTAAAGGCGCCGGCGCCTCTGTTTTTGAACAATAATCGTCCGGCGCCGCAGCGCTTGTTGTGATCCAATGCCGCTCTGACGGCCAAAGTTTGGGCGTCGAGGACGTAGGCATCCCCACTTCGCGAGCCCACGATCAACGATCGTCCATCCTTGGAAAATTGAGCGCGCCAAATGGTGACGGAGCCTTCCGGGTCAGCCCATTCGGCGACTTTCGCATTGGCCGTGTCCTGTTCAGCCTCACTCACGCGGTCAGGCTCGGAGTCCTCCGAAGTCGGCAACAAGGCGAGCGCTGCACGAGTGACGAGCCACAGTCGCGCTGTTCCGTCATGGCCCACAGAAATAAGCCGCGCGTTCTCAGTGGGATGAAAAGCAAGAGACGCGACGCCATCCTTGTGCGCGAGACCGGCGCCGAGCCAGCCCTTGAATTTGTACTCCGGCAACTGACTACATTTGGCGCCGACAGCGCGGGATACGCGGTGCCAACCCTCATGGTGCCGCGCATTGTCTCGCCAGTCTTTGAGGCTGGTGATTTGCTGACCGGCCAGCCAAGGCGGCAGTCGCGATTCGTCAATGCGCTCGAACGTGATTGCAACGAGCTTGTTGGCTAGAAACGCTCGATAAGCTTCGTAGACGACCCACCCGCTTGTTAGTCCCTTTTGGGAAACAATCAGGACAACGCAGCGAGCACGCTCAAGCGCGTCTTCAATCTCGCTCGACCATGACCCGTCGGACGATATCTTTCTATCCCACCAAACTTTCCGAATGGGCGTTTCGAGAGACGCAGCCACGCGATCGGCGTGACGACGACTGTCCCTATGGTAGGAAATGAAGACGTCATAACCTCGATGGTCGACAACACCAGAGGTTCCACTCTCGACGCGATGATTTGCCCTCAACATCGCACGCCCCCACTTTGCCTTGGGAGCTTACTTGCAATTCAGCGCAAGGAAAAGGCGCCCACCTAAGCCCGCACCCCGCCCCCAACGGCCTCGCGCCCCAGCGCCGCCAGCGCGGCCGCGGCGATCCCGTCCGCGTCGAGCCCCGCCTGCGCGATCATCGCTTCCGGTTTGTCCTGGTCCTGGAAAATATCGGGCAGCGTCAGCGTGCGCACTTTCAGGCCGCGATCCAGAAGCCCGTCTTTCGCCAGGAAATGCAGCACGAACGCGCCGAAGCCGCCGACGGCGCCTTCCTCGATCGTGATCAGCACTTCGTGGTTGCGCACAAGCCGCCGGATCAGATCCTCGTCCAATGGTTTGGCGAAACGCGCATCGGCCACGGTCGCGCTCAAGCCCATCGCGGCCAGGCGTTCCGCCGCCTTGACGGTGTCGGCCAGCCGCGCGCCATAGCTTAGAAGCGCAATCGACGTCCCTTCCCGCACGATGCGGCCTTTGCCGATCTCCAGCGGCTCGAGCGTCGCGGGCATCTCCAGTCCGAAGGCGTCGCCGCGCGGATAGCGGAAGCCGCACGGCCGATCGTCGATCGCCGCCGCCGTTGCGGTCATGCGCGCAAGCTCCACCTCGTCCGCCGCAGCCATCAGCACGAAGCCGGGCAACGCGCCGAGATAGCCGATGTCGAACGAGCCCGCATGCGTGGGCCCATCAGCGCCGACGAGGCCGGCGCGGTCCATCGCGAAGCGCACCGGCAGGCTCTGGATCGCCACGTCATGGACGACCTGGTCGTAGCCGCGCTGCAGAAACGTGGAATAGATCGCGCAGAACGGCTTCATCCCGTCGGCCGCAAGCCCTGCGGCGAAGGTTACGGCGTGCTGCTCGGCGATGCCGACATCGAACGTGCGTTCGGGAAACGCCTTGCCGAACACGTCGAGCCCGGTGCCCGACGGCATGGCGGCGGTGATGGCGACGATCTTCTTGTCGTTTTCCGCAAGCTTCACCAGACTGTCGGCGAACACGCGCGTATAGCTCGGCGGGCCCGCCTTCGGCTTGGCCTGTTCGCCGGTGACGACGTTGAACTTCGTCACGCCGTGATATTTGTCCGCCGCGGCTTCCGCCGGCGCGTAGCCTTTGCCCTTCTTGGTCACCACATGGATGAGCACGGGGCGGTCGTCGTATTCTTTCGCGTTGCGCAAAATCAGCAGCAGCGTGTTGAGATCGTGCCCGTCGAACGGGCCGATATAGTGGAAGCCCAATTCCTCGAAGAAGGTGCCGCCCGTCACCATCGTGCGGGCGTATTCCTCGGCCTTCTTGGCGACGTCATGGATCGGCGCCGGCAGATGCGAGGCCACCGCCTTCGCCGCCTTGCGCACGCGGCGATAGGTTTTCGACGAGGCCAAACGCCCGAGATACGAGCTCATGCCGCCCACGGGCGGCGCGATGCTCATGTCGTTGTCGTTGAGGATGACGATCAGCCGCTTGGTGGTTTCGGCCGCGTTGTTCATCGCCTCATAGGCCATGCCGGCCGACAGCGAGCCGTCGCCGATCACCGCCACGACGTGATTGTTCGCGCCCTTCTGGTCGCGCGCGACGCAGAAGCCGAGCGCAGCGGAGATCGAGGTCGAGGCATGCGCGGCGCCGAAAGGATCGTAGACGCTTTCGGCGCGCTTGGTGAATCCGCTTAACCCCCCGCCCTGGCGCAGCGTGCGGATGCGGTCGCGCCGGCCGGTGAGGATTTTGTGCGGATAGGCCTGATGGCCGACGTCCCAGATCAGGATGTCGTCCGGCGTGTCGAACACATAATGCAGCGCCACCGTCAGCTCGACCACGCCGAGGCCGGCGCCCAAATGCCCGCCCGTCACCGAGACCGCGTCGATCATTTCGGCGCGCACTTCGGCGGCCACCTGGTTCAAATCGGCTTCGGCGATCTGGCGCAAATCATGGGGCGTGCGGACACGGTCGAGCAGCGGCGTGGATGCGGTCATTGTGTCCCCGAGACGCAGGCATTCTTTCCGGCGCGTAACGCCAGAGCCATCAATGGCGCCGATCCAAGATGAAGTCGACGACCTCGGACAATACGTCGCCCCGATGGCCGAACATGCCGAGATGCGCTTTCGCCTGAGCGGCGAGCAGCGTGACGCGCGCCTCGGCCGCCTCCGGGCCCAGGATGGTGACGAAATTGGCCTTGCCGGCGGCGGCGTCCTTGCCGACCGCCTTGCCCAGTTCGGCCTCAGAGCCGGCGGCGTCGAGCATGTCGTCGACGAGCTGGAAGGCGAGCCCGATATCGTGGGCGTAGCGCGCCAGCGCGTGGCGCTCATCCTCGCTGGCGACGCCGATCAGCGCGCCGGCGTCCACCGCATAGGAAATCAGCGCGCCGGTCTTCATCCGGTTCATGCGCGTCAGCGTGATCAAGTCGTCCCCGGCGGCGGCGCCGGCCATGTCGATCGCCTGGCCGGCGACCATGCCGTGCGCGCCGGCGGCCTTCGCCAGGCCGCTGATCAGCAGGCAGCGCATCTGCGGATCGGGGTGCGTGGCGGGATCGGCCAGCATTTCGAAGGCGATGGTCAGCAGCGCATCGCCGGCGAGCACGGCGGTCGCTTCGCTATAGGCCTTGTGCACGGTGGGCTGGCCGCGCCGCAGGTCGTCGTCGTCCATGCAGGGCAGGTCGTCATGCACCAGCGAATAGGTGTGCACGCATTCGAGCGCGACGGCGGTGCGCAACAGCGCGGTTTCGTCGGCCTCGAACAGCCGGCCGACCTCGATGGTCAGGAACGGGCGCAGCCGCTTGCCGCCGGCCAAGGCGGCGTAGCGCATGGCGCTTAAGAGGTCGGCCTCCGGCCCCACCGCGCGCGGCAAGAGCGCGTCCATCGCCACGGTGATGCGGTCCGCCGCTTCGCGCAAACGTTGGTCCAAGCTGATCATGGCGCCCCGAACGGTGACCGGCGTCATGGCGCCGTCACGACCAAAGCGCCTGTATCAGGCTCGCCGCATGGGGGAAACTGCCCAACCGGTACGGAACCTGCTAGGGGGAGACCGCGGGCGGCGCGTTTCCACAAATCCGCCGCAGCGCTCCATCATGGCGCAAATGTCATGCGTGCGGCGGCGAAAGGACGACGATGACCCGTGTGGTGATCCTGCATGCGGCGGACGATTCCGCGCCGGCGCGCGCGCTGGCGGAAAAGCTGCGCATGATGCGGCTGTCGACCACCTATGACGAGCCGCCCGGCCCCGCCTTGCGCGAGGCCATGGAGGACGCGATCTGCACGTTGGCGTTGTGGTCGCCGCGCTCGGCCGCCCGGCCCGACCTGATCGGCGAGGCCGCCTTCGCCCACAATACCGGCCGTCTGGTCCATGTGCGCATGCACAACGCCGAACCGCCGCTCGAATTTTCGCTGGACCCTAGCGTAAACCTCACCGGCTGGCGCGGCGAGGACGAATTCCCTGGCTGGCGCGATCTCGCCGCCGCCATCACCCACCACCTCGACGCCGCGCGCGCGGCC
>CAZMRN010000045.1:1362-10148 GCA_964568575.1 uncultured Caulobacteraceae bacterium | reverse complement strand
GATGATGCTGTTCGGCGACGCGAAGAAGATGACGGACGAGATCGTGAAGGGGCTGTGAGTGGATGTCCACTCAACGCTACTCTGTCACCCCGCACCCGATCGATACGCTGCTCACGTGGGTGAAGTCCGGCGAGATCGCGATCCCTGAAATTCAGCGCCCATTCGTTTGGGAGGCGATCAAGGTCCGAAACCTTCTGGACTCGCTCTATCAGGGCTATCCGGTGGGATATCTCATTGCATGGCGAAACCCGACAGTGCGCCTCAAGGACGGCACGCCATCCGCCGGCAAGCGTATTTTGATCGACGGGCAACAGCGCGTCACCGCGCTTATGGCCGCGCTGCTTGGCATGGAAGTCCTCACCAAGGATTATGAGACGCTGCGCATCCGCATCGCATTCCACCCGCTTGAGGAAAAATTCGAGGTCAGCAACCCAGCGATCCTGAAGGACACAGCGTGGCTGCCCGACGTGGCGGACGTGTTCGCCCCAGGCGCGAAACTCTTGCAGATCACCAAATCCTATATCGCCGCCAATCCGGGCAGAGATGAAGATTTTGTCTTCTCTAAGCTCGAGCGCTTGCGGATGATCATCAACAACCATGTCGGCATTATCGAGCTTGCCGAAGATCTAGACATCGAGACGGTCACAGAGATTTTCATTCGCGTGAACTCCGCTGGGGCGACGCTGAGCCAGGCGGATTTCGCCATGTCCAAGATCGCGTCGAATCTCGCCTATGGCGGAGCGCAGCTGCGCAAGGCGATCGACTATTTCTGCCATCTTGTCATTTCGCCTGATCACGCTGCACGGATCGAGAAGATCGACCCCACTTTCGCGAAAAGCGACTTCTGGCCCAAAATCAAGTGGCTCAAGGACGCCAACGACGATCTCTATGACCCGTCCTACACTGACGTGCTGCGTGTTGCATTCACCTCGAAATTTGCACGGGGCAAGATGCAAGATTTGGTGGCGCTCCTCTCTGGTCGGAACTTTGAGACAAAAAACTATGAAGAAGCGGTCGCCGAGGCTTCATTCGCGAAATTGAAGGAGGGTGTGCTCGATTTCGTCAACAAGACGCACTTCGACCGAATTACGATGATACTGCGGTCCAGCGGCCTCGTGATCAACGGCATGATCAGCAGCCAGAACGCGGTCAACTTCGCTTATATAATGTATTTGCGTGGTCGAGCCGAGGGCTTGACGGCAGACGATATAGAAAAGCTCGTCCGGCGCTGGTATGCAATGTCGATGCTGCGAGGACGCTATTCCGCGAGTCCCGAAACCCAGTTTGATTTCGACATCCGCCAAATTGAATCCCAGGGCGTCGCCGCGTATAGCGCTGCCGTCCTCCCGGCGGAATTGTCTGGCACTTTTTGGACTACGCTTCTGCCGCAGCTCTTGGAAACATCCTCAATCAACAGTCCATATTTGCACGCCTTCAAAGCTGCGCAGGTCGTGCTCGGAGACAAGGGCTTTTTGTCGAAGGCGATCACGGTGCGCGATCTCTTGCTTAACCGTGTGGATCCCCACCATATCTTCCCGCGCGACTTGCTCAAGAGGCAAAACCTACCTGCCGGCCGGTACAATCAGATCGCCAACTTCGCGATGGCGCAAAGTGAGATAAATATCGCCATCGGCAATCGTGATCCGCGGGACTATTTCGCCGAGTTGCGCGCGCAAGTGAATGGCGGTCCGCTCCGCTATGGCGGCATCACCGATCTTGGGGAGCTGGAGAAAAACCTTGCCGAAAACTGCATCCCTATGGCGCTCTGGATGGGCGAGGACATGGATTATGACGCGTTTCTGGTCGAACGCCGCAAGCTTATGGCGGCGCGCATCAGAACTTGGTTCGAAAGACTTTGATCCGCGCGTCGCGGTCAGAGGGTTTTGACGAAGTTCAACATGCTGCGCAGATGAGATCGCGAAAGGGCTTTAGGCTGCGAACGGATTGATCACGCGAACGCCAGCGATGGTTTGGCCGGCGTTCAAGTCCTCTGAGTACAGCTCCTCGCATCCCGCGCTAGCGGCCGCTGCAACAATCATTGCGTCCCAGAAGGAAAGGCGCGCGCTCGCGCAAATCGCGAGGCCCGCATCGACGAGCGCTAACGTGTTGTCCACGATCGGATAGCGGCGCCATGTCGCCATCAGCGCAACGGCGACTTCGTGCGTCAGCGCATCGAGCCTGCGCGGGTCGGTGGCTTGGACATAGAATTCCTGCAGCACCTGCACCGACAAGACGAGATCGCGTCGCCGAAGAAGTGTCGCCGCGGCCTCGCGTTTCTGCGGCGTCTTCGTGTCGAGACTATACAACAGCACGTTCGTATCGACGAAGGCGGGCATTCATTCGCCGCGCCGATGCGCGTCCTCACGGTCGAGCCGGGCGCTTGCGTCGAAGGTTTTGACGCGGGCGCGGATGGCGTCCTCGCTCGCCACAAGCCGATCAAACGCATCGCCGTCTTCAGCGAGCGATTCCAGGTAGCGGCGAACCAGGGCCGACACGGAGGTATCGCGTTCGGCCGCCTTGATGCGGGCGAGGCGATAGGTCTCTTCATCCACAGAAACTGTGATATTGCGCATGTCACACAGTACCCGTGCGATTAGCATCCGTCAAGGGATTGGGCGACGACCTAGACAGATTCAATCGACGTGCGGGGCCAATGGCGTCTGGATCCATGCCGCGCGGGCGCGCCGCACGACCGACCGCGATCGCTTACCAACTCTACACGCCCCCCCGCTGCACGCCTCTGCTAAGCCCGCGCTCGGCTTTGGGGGATGGAGGCGCAGGCATGAGTTTCGACATCGGCAAGGTCGCAGGACACTTGGGCGAAGAAGCGGTGGCGCGCGCGGGCGAGCCGTTGGGGCTGGACAAGGATCAATCCAATCGCGTGGTGAAGGCGCTCGCGGCGCGCGCGGGGCTCGGCGGCCAAGAAGCGATCCGCGCCGCAGCCGCCGACACCGGCATCGACGAGGAAGTGGTCGCTGCGCTCACGGAGAAACTTGTCGAGGCCGGCAAGGAAAAGCTGCTCGAGGACAGCGGCGCGACGGCTGCGGTCGACGCGGCCAAGGATCAGGCGATGGCGGCGGTCGCCAACGCCGGCGGCGGGCTTCTCGGGCGCCTGTTCGGCCGGAAATAGGCGCGCTTCACGCTGCCCGCGCGTGCGGCTATGGGCGCCGGCGGGTGCGGTGCGGGGAGCCGATGACGGAGGTCTTCGTTTCCTACAAGAAATCCGACAAGGACCGCGTGCGCCCGCTCGTCGAGCATCTGCACGCGGCCGGGCTGGACGTCTGGTGGGACGAGGGCGTCCAGCCCTCGATGTCCTGGCGCGGCGAGATCGCGCGGCAATTGCAGGCCGCGCCGACGCGCTTCGCCGCGCCCAGGATCAAGCTGCACAAGGTGCGCATGGAGAATGTCCGCCTTCAGGTCGGCGCCCAGGCCGCTGCCGAGGACGATGCCCCCCGGAGCGGGTCCGGCTGGCCGCCGAACGGCCCAAATTTTCCCTGTCCGTTGTGGTCGCGCGCGCCATCGGCGTGATCCTGCCATTGATCGGCGTCAGGATTTTCGTGTTCACTATGGGCGACATGGCCTGCGGTCAGGGCAATGCGCCGGCGTTCTTTTGCCGGGCGCTCGACGCGGTGACCGAAAGGCCGGCACGATAGGGAGCGCGGGCGGTGGCCGAAGCGAAAACGCAGAAATCCGATGCGTCCGTATCGGCCTTCCTGAACAAGATCGAGGATCCCCAGAAGCGGGCCGACGCCAAGGCCGTCGCCAAGCTGATGGGCGACATCACAGGGTTGGCTCCCAGCCTCTGGGGCGGGACGATCGTCGGATACGGCTCGTATCGCTACGAATACGCCTCCGGCCGCGCCGGCGATTGGCCGCTCGTCGCGTTCAGCCCGCGCAAGCAGAACATCGTGCTCTACATCATGCCGGGCTTTGCGGAATACGAGGAGATGCTGTCGCGTCTCGGCAAGCACAAGACCGGCAAGTCGTGCCTCTACATCAACAAATTGTCGGATGTGGATACGAACGTTCTGGGCGAGATCGTCTATCGCTCCGTCGAACACATGCAGGAGAAGCACGGATGAGGCTGCTTGCGATCGCTGTTGCGCTGAGCGCGTGCTGTGCGACGGCGTCGGCCCAGACCGCGCGCCTCGACGTCGCCGGCGTCTGGCTCACCGAAGCGCGCGACGGGCGCATCGAAATCGCCGATTGCGGCGACGGCACGCCCTGCGGACGCATCGTCGGCGGCGGGGACGGCGTCACGGCGGAACGCTTCGATACGGCCAATCCCAACCCGGCGCTGCGCTCGCGCTCGCTGATGAATCTGCGCATCCTCAGCAATTATCGCCGCGACGGGCAGCGCTGGGTCGATGGCCGCATCTATGAGCCGGATACGGGGCGCACATACGGCTCACGCCTGCATCTGGGCGAGGACGGGACCTTGCGCGTGCAGGGCTGCCTTGGGCCGATCTGCCAGACTCAACGCTGGACGCGCGTGCGTTAAGTCCGCTGTTTCATGAAGCGCGGTCGCGCGGGTGAAGCGGCGCGTCCGCAGCAGCAGACCCAATGTCGCCTCACAGTGAAGTGGTGCGCAGCCGACCCTCATAATCACGCTTGCCGAGCGGCACGCCGTGCGCGCGCAGAATGTCGTAGGCGGTGACGGCGTGGAAATAAAAGTTGGGCAGCGCAAAGGACAGCAGAAACGTTTCCGGCGTGAAGTTATGTCGGCGCGGCTGCCAGGGCGTCCAGGAGCGATCATGCACATCGAGCGGGCGGTGGAGCGTCAAGGTCAGCGCCTTGCCGGCGCAACGATCGACCTCGCCGGGCGACAGCGCCTCCAGCGACGCGATCGCCTTGTCGATCATCATCTGCAGCGCGGCGAAGGACGTCGCCCCGGCCAGCGCCGGCGGCGCAAAGTCGCCGGTCTTGACGGCCTCGATCCCCCATACGGAATGGTTTCTCAGCGCCTCAATCTGGAAATGAAACGGCGCCATGTCGGCGATCAAGCGCGCTTCCACGAATCCGTCCGGGTCGGCGCCGGTTTCGGCGCAATGCTGCGCCGCGCGCCGAAGGAAACCTGCGACAGCCCCTAACGTCTGCAAGAAGGTGGGCACGCTGAGATCGTAAAGCGAGATGGCCATCGTCGTCCTGTCGAGCGCCTCCAAAGAGAGTGAGCCTGGGCCGCGACGACCGCAACTGCGCCCTCTGTCATGGCGCGACGCTTCAGGGCTTGACGCCGCCCATGCGGCACACATGCGCCCATTCGGCCTCCGTCACCGGCTGCACAGACAAGCGCGTGTTGTTCACCAGGACCATCTCCGCCAGCGCGGGCTCGCGCCGCATTGCTTCGAGCGTCACCGGCGTCTTGAACGCGGTCTTCGCAACGACGTCGACGCACACCCACGGCGTTCCCGGCGCGGCGGTGGGGTCGGGATAATGTTCCCGCGCGATCGTCACCGTGCCGACGACCGCCTTGCCCTCGTTGGAATGATAAAAAAAGGCGCGGTCGCCCTTCTTCATGCGCATCAGATTCAGCTTGGCTTGGTGGTTGCGCACGCCGCTCCAGGCCTCGCCTTCGGCGCCCTTGGCGACCTGCTGGTCCCAGGACCAAGCGTCCGGTTCGCTTTTCATTAGCCAGTACGCCACGCTTCTCCCTCGCGTCCGACGCGTGCGCGCTCTAGCGCAGCGCACGCGCAGCGCGTACCATGCCTCGGTCGCTTGCGCGAGATTTGAGGGGATCGCCGCCGCATGCCGCCGCAGAAAAAGCCCGCGCGCCGCATCGCGGTGCTGATGATCCACGGCCAAGGCGATCAGACGCCGATGACCGGCGTCACAGAACTTGCACACAGCGTCTGGGAAACCGACAAGCGCGCCATCCCGCCCGACGCCGATCCGAAGGCGCCGCCGCTCGGCAAGGTGTGGTCGGTTCCCGTCGACGACGGCGACATGGAGGACCAGCGCCGCATCACCACCGGGTTCGACGCCAAGGGCGAAACCCGCGTCGATTTCTACGAATTGTATTGGGCGCATCTGATGCCGGGAAACCGGCTTCTGCATGTCTGGCAATGGCTGGTCGAATTGCTGCGCAAGGGCGACGGCGAAACGCCGAACGCGCTGAAGCCGGTGCGTGCGACATTGATGTCGATCGCCTTCCTGACCTGCCTGGCCGCCATCGCCTTCGCCGCAGCGACCGTCGCGCGCTTTTTGCCAACGGTGTTGTACGACGCGCGCACACTGCTGCTTTTGGCCATCGCGGCGGCTGGGGTTTATGTGTTGTGTGTTTTGCCGAGCAAGAAAAATCGCTTGCACGGGTTCCACGCAGCCCTCGTCGCGATCGGCTTGTCGATGATCGCTGGCGCAGCGTGGACCGCACCCACTTTCGACGGCGCCTTGGCCAAGGGGTCCCTTGCGGTCTGGCCAGCGGGAGTGGGGTTCGCGAGTCTCTGTCCAAAAACCGCCTGGACGTTTCCCGCCGCATCCGAGGCCGTGCTGGGCTGGATCGTCTTGGCGCACGCGTTTTTTTATTACGGCGCCGTGGTGGTGTTTGCGTTGGTTGCGGTTTTCGCGGTTGCGATCGGCGGATTCCTGATCAACACCATGGCGGACAGCGCGCGCTATTTTCGCGCTGCGCCGGATAACATCGACGCGCGGCGCGCGATCCGCAAAGCCGGCGTCGACATGCTGCGCCACATCCATGACTCGCCCAAAGCCTATGATCGCGTGATCATCGTGGCGCACAGCCTGGGTTCGGTGATCGGCTATGGTGTGCTCAGCCAATATTGGGGTCTGGTGCGCGATCAGATTTCCAAGCCCGGGCTGCATGCGGCGCTTGGCGCCGTCGAGGCCGCGGCCGCGCCCTTGTGGCAAGCCTGGTCGAGCTATTGGGAGGCGCGCGTCGCCCTCAAATACGCCAAGACCGGCGCCGCGCGTCGCGCCGCCAAGCGGCCGCTGCGCGAGGCGGAGAAAACCTTGCGCGACGCGGTGTATACCGACGACGGCGCCTTCGACGCCGCGCGCGCCGCCTACGCCAAAGCGCTGGCGCAGCCGAGCGTTGCGGCGGACGGCGCGCGCGCCCTTTCAGCCTGGCGGGTCACCGACTTCATCACGCTCGGCAGCCCGCTGACCTATGCGCCGTTCTTTTTGTCGCGCAGCGAGCAACACTTCTGGGATGAAACATATCGGATGCGCCGCTATTCTTCGTCGCCGCCTGTCATGGAATCTCTCGACAATTACGGCGACGGCCGCCCCTCGCTGCGCTTTTCCTATTTGACGGCGAGTTCCGACGGGGAGGTCTGGTCGCCGCACCATTCCGCGGTGTTCAGCGCCGTACGCTGGACGGCGCTGCACGCGCGCACCGCGCTCATGTTCAAGGGCGATCTGGTCAGCGGGCCGCTCGGCGGCGTGTTTGGGCCCGGCGTGATCGATGTGTCGCTGCCTTTGGCGACCTCCGCCCCCGACAAGAAAGGCAATGCGCGAAAATTGCCGCCGCCCAAAACCTTCATGCACAACGCCTATTGGAAATGGCCGGCGCCGCAATCGCAGATGCGGCTGAACCCGCGCAAGCGCGATGCGGTCGATGCGCGGACAGGCCAGGCCGAGATGCCGGATTCCGTCTTGGCGCTGCGCTGCGCGATGGCGCTGTTCGACGATCCCGACGCGCCTGCGGTGATGTCGTCGCTGCGCAAGCTGCGCGCCAGCGTTCGGCCCGACTAGCCCTGCGGGGACGTCCAGGCGGCGCTTTCGCCTGATCGGCCGCATCGTCTTGCCAGGCGCGCGCGGCTGCGCTTGGAAAGCGCCATGCCAGACGCCGCCGGCCCATCGCCGCATCAAAAGCCGCCGCACATCAAGAAGCAGGCCGTGCTGTTGATCCACGGCATCGGCGAGCAGCGCCCAATGGCGACGCTGTGGAAGCTGGTCGATCTCGTCTGGCTCAAGGCGCCGCGCCCGCCCGGCGCGCCCGAGCGCAAGGTCTATTCCGAGCCCGACGAAGCCTCCGGCATGTTCGAGCTGCGCCGGCTGTCGACCAACGCCGCCGCGGACGGCAAGCGCACCGATTTCTTTGAGTTCTATTGGGCGCATCTGATGCACGGCAACGAATTGTCGGACGTGCTCGCCTGGCTCGGCGCGCTCGCCATGCGCAAGCGCGACACCGTGCCGCCGCATCTGCACAAGGCCTGGCGCACGCTGCGGATCGCTGCGGTGGCGCTGGCCTTCATTCTCGCCATCGCGCTGGGCGCAAGCCTGTTCGCGGGCTTGGGCGGCCAGGCGGCGCTGCTGGGGCTGATCGCGCTGGCGGCGGGATGCAGCGTGATCGCAGTGACGCTCGCCGATCAGATTTTCTTTTCGCCCGTGCTGGGGGACGCCGCGCGCTATCTCAGTCCTGCGCCCAAGAACATCCTGTCGCGCCAGCAGATCCGCGAGCAGGGGCTGCGGCTCCTGGATTCGCTTCACGCGAGCGGCAAATATGACCGCATCATCCTGGTCGGCCATTCGCTCGGCGGCGTGATCGCGTACGAGCTGATCCATCATTATTGGGGCCGTCGCAATCGGATGATGACGCGCGACGGCGCCGTGCAAGGCGCGCTGGCGCGGGTCGAGGCGGCGGGCCTTGCGCTCGAAGCCGATCGCACGCCTGAGGCCGTCGCGGCATGGCGCGCCGCGCAGCACGATCTGTGCGCCGCGCTCACGGCGGAAACCGCAAGCGACGGCGCGCCGCTCTGGCTGATCTCGGATCTGGTGACGCTGGGCTGCCCGCTGGCCCACGCCGAGACGCTGCTCGCCGAAGACCC
>CAZMRN010000045.1:0-1292 GCA_964568575.1 uncultured Caulobacteraceae bacterium | reverse complement strand
TCGCCGACGGCCGCAGGCGCTTTTCCTATTGCCGCACGCCCGGCGCAGCCGACGACGCCAACGCTGCGCCGCGCGCGCCGCACAATGGCGCGGCGTTCGCCGCGGTGCGCTGGACCAACATCTATTTTCCGATCGCGGGCATCCTGCGCGGCGACCTGGGCGGCGGCCCCTCCGGCGGCTGCTTCGGCGCCGGCGTGCAGGACGTGCCGGCGCGTGCGCCGCGCGCGGGCGGCTGGTTTCCGCACATGCACTATTTCGAGGCCGACGCCGATCCGGTCTGGGGCGATCCCGCCTGGGCCGATCATCGCGACGCAATCCGCGCTGCGATCGCGCTCGAGCGTGCGCTTGATCACGCGCCGAATGCGGCTAAACACAGCCCATGAGCGCCCTGATCGCGGCCGAAAGGCTCACGAAATTCTACGGCGCCCGCGCCGCGGTCGATCAGCTCAGCTTCTCCGCCGAACCGGGCCGCATCTGCGGCGTGCTGGGGCCCAACGGCGCCGGGAAAAGCACGACGCTGCGCATGCTCGTCGGCATCCTGCCGGCGAGTTCGGGGCAGGTGCTGTTCAAGGGCGCGCCGCTCAGCCGCGATGGGCAAAAGCGCCTCGGCTATCTGCCGGAAGAGCGCGGCCTCTATCGCAACATGACCGCGCGCGCCGCAATCACGCATCTGGCGCGGTTGAAGGGCATGCACGCCGTCGATGCGCGCAAGCGCGCCGATGCGCTCCTGGAGGAGCATGGCCTCGGCCCCTATCGCGGCAAGAAACTCAAGACGCTGTCGAAGGGCATGGCGCAGAAGGTGCAATTGCTCGCCGCCATCGCCCACAAGCCGGACCTGATCGTCTTCGACGAGCCGTTCTCCGGGCTCGATCCGGTCAATCAGCGCACGGTGGAGGACATCATTCGCGGCATCGCGCGCGAGGGCGGGGGCGTGTTGTTCTCCACCCATGTGATGGAGCACGCCGAGCGCATCTGCGATCGCATCGTGCTGATCGCGCAGGGGACCAAGGCGTTCGAGGGCGCGGTGTCGGAAGCGCTCGGCGCGCTGCCGCGCACCGCAATCCTGGAGACGGAAGGCGGCTACGATCTGCGCGCCGCGCTCGCCGGGGCCGGGATCGCCATCAGCGAGGATCGCGCGCCCGACCCTGCGCATCGGCGCTGGCGGCTCGATCTCGACACGCCCGACATGGGCCGGCGCGTGCTGGCCGCGTGCGTGCAGGCGGGCGCGCCGCTGACGCTGTTCGAACCGGCCCGGCCCACGCTGCACGACGCCTTTGTCGCGCTGGTGGGCG
>CAZMRN010000044.1:10082-10314 GCA_964568575.1 uncultured Caulobacteraceae bacterium | reverse complement strand
GCGCCCTTCACCGCCTCCATCAACAGCGCTTCGTGCAGATCGCGGCTCCATCCCGCATACGCTGACGCGCGATCGGCGCGCAGGCAGGCTTGCGGAAATTTCGCGATCTCATGCGCGAGCGCCAGCGCGGCCGTACGCGCCTGGCCTTCGGAGACGAGCCGGTTGGCGAGGCCCCAGGCGTAGGCCTCCTCCGCGCTGATCCAGCCCTTCTGGAGGATGGCCATGATCGCGT
>CAZMRN010000044.1:0-10018 GCA_964568575.1 uncultured Caulobacteraceae bacterium | reverse complement strand
CACGCCCCAGCGGCGGCAGAACACGCCGAACGTCGCGCTTGTCGAGGCCACGCGCATGTCCGCCAGCAAAGCCAATTCCAGGCCGCCTGCGACCGCGTGGCCCTCCACGGCCGCGATCAGCGGCTTTGAGAGCGTCACGCCGGGCTCGGCGACCGCGCGATCGCTGACCAGCCGCGTCGGCCCCAGGGGCCCCGCGCCCCAGGCCGCCGGGCGGAAGCGTTCGCCGCGCCCGACCGCTTTCAAATCCGCGCCGGCACAGAAAAAGCCGCCCGCGCCGGTGAGCACCGTCGCGAGCACGCCGTCATCGGCCTCCGCCGCGCGCAGCGCGTCGAACAGGAGGGCGGCGGTCTCGCCATCCACCGCATTGCGCGCCTCGGGGCGATTGATCGTCACCACGGCGACGGCCCCGTCGCGCTCTGTCAGGACTTTCATGGCTTCTCCTTCCGGCAGGCCCGCTATAACGCCATATCAGCGAACAGGCGCTGGCGTCAGCGCGGGCGGATGGACGATGACGATGCGCATAGCCGTGCAGATGGACCCGATTGAAACCATGGTCGTCGCGCGCGACACCTCGCTTGCGCTGATGATCGAGGCCCAGGCGCGCGGCTGCGACGTGTGGTGGTTCGTGCCCGACGATCTGTTCTACGAGGCTGGAAAGATCCGCGCTTTCGCGCATCGGGTGCGCGTCGCGCTCGACCCGGCGCGGCACTATGAAACGCTGGAAAGCCGCGTCATCGATGCGCACGATTTTCGCGTCATTCTCATCCGCCAGGATCCGCCGTTCGACATGGGCTACGTGTCGAACACCTATCTGCTCGAGCGGGTCGATCCGCGCCGCACGCTGGTGCTGAACAATCCGCGCGGCGTGCGCAACATCCCAGAAAAGCTCTCGACGCTGGCCTACGCCGATCTCACGCCGCAAACCTTCGTCGGGCGCAATCTCGACGCCATCGAAGCGTTCGCACGTCGCTTCGATGCGGTGGTGCTCAAGCCGTCTTTCCTCGCCGGAGGCGAAGGCGTGGTGAAGGCGCGCGCGGCGGACGCGGATTTTCGCTGGCGCGCCGGCAAATTCATCGAGGAGGCCGGCCGCGAGCCGATCATCGTACAGGAATTCATGCCCCGCGTGAGCGACGGCGACAAACGCGTGTTCGCGCTAGCCGGCGCAGCGATCGGCGCCGTGCGCCGCATGCCGCAACAGGGCGAATTCCGCGCAAATCTGCATGTCGGCGGCGTCGCAGTGGCGACCGAATTGGACGACCGCGACCGCGAGATCGTCGCGCGCGTCGCGCCGCTGCTGGCGCAGGAGGGCGTTCTGTTCGCCGGTCTCGACGTCATCGACGGGCGTCTCACCGAGATCAACGTGACCTCGCCGACGCTGCTCCAGGAGCTCAAACGCTTCAACGGCGTCGATGCGCCGAAACTGTTCTGGGACCATGTCGAGGCGATGCTCGCCGCCGGATCCTAGACGCCGTTGCGCGCCAGCTTCATGAATTCCTCGCGCGTGCGCGGATCGTCGCGCACCACGCCGATCAGGTGCGACGTGATCAGCCGCGATCCGGCCGTGTTGACGCCGCGCAGCGTCATGCAGGAGTGCTCCGCCTCGACCACGACGCCGACGCCATGGGGATCGAGAATCTCATGGATCGCCTGGGCGATTTCGGCGGTCATTTTTTCCTGGATTTGAAGCCGGCGCGAAAAGCCGTTCACCACGCGCGCAAGCTTTGAGATGCCCACCACGCGGTTGCGCGGCAGATAGCCGACATGCGCCTTGCCGGTGACCGGCAGCATGTGGTGTTCGCAGAAGCTGACGACGCGGATGTCGCGCAACACGACCAGCTCGTCATAGCCGCCAACCTCGTCGAAGGTGCGCGAGAGGTAGTCGTGGGGGTCGGCTTCGTAGCCGGAGAACAATTCACGATAGGAACGCGCCACACGGGCCGGCGTATCGCGCAAGCCCTCGCGGGTCGGATCGTCGCCGGCCCATTCTATCAGGGTCCGGACCGCCGCTTCGGCTTCTTCTTGGGTCGGTTTAGTCATCGTGAAGATTTAGGGTCCTGCGGCGGCCTCGCCCAGGCGCCGTGGCGAATTCCGCCCGATGAGGGCGCGTCATGGTGCCCCAGGCCCGACTCGAACGGGCACGTCCTTGCGGACGGCAGATTTTGAGTCTGCTGCGTCTACCGATTCCGCCACTGGGGCCTAGCCATTTTTCCGTTTTGTTTCATTGGCTTAGGCGCTGGCCGGTTATGAACAAATCGGAAACGTTCGACTCGACCGTTCGACTCATGCCGCGACGCCGCGCGCGTGTCTAGTCGATAATGCCGCGCACTCTAGCGATCATGAGCGCGTCGCCGGCTGCTTCCTGAATGTAGACCTCGCGATTCATGGTGTCGTCTGCATGCGCCGTGAGCCGCTTGATTCGGTCGCGCGAGACGCCGCAAGCGTGAGCGTGAGTCGCCGCCGAATGCCTCAAGTGATCAAACAGCCTTGAAGGATGGCCTGCCGGCGCGGCATCCGCTAGGTGCAGGGTCTGCGCGGCGGAGGGGCCGTCGGCGCTGCAGAGGGGCGCGCGTGACCGCCGAGACAGACCGCGATCGCCTGCGCGACGACGCCCAGCGCGGGTTCATCGCAACCTTGTCCGCCATGGCCGATCGCGCCGAGCGCGATGCGCCGGGCGGCTCAGTCGCCATCGCGACGCTGGTCAATCAGCTCGACGAGCGCGCCTTCGGCCTGCTGATCTTTCTGCTGGCGCTGCCCTGCCTGGTGCCGGCTATGCCCGGCGCGCAGATCATCGCCATCCCGATTTTCCTGTTGGCGCTGCAATTGCTGTTCGCCCGCACCGAGCCCTGGCTGCCCGGCTGGTTCCTGCGGGCGCAGGTCAAAACCAACTGGCTGCGGGCGACCGCCGATTTCGCCGCTCAGCGTCTCGCTTGGGCCGAGCGCATCGCCCGCCCGCGCCTCACGGCGCTGGCGTCCGGCTTTGCGGAGCGCGTGCTGGGGCTGATCCTGGCGCTCGCGGCGCTGACGATCATGCTGCCGATCACCAACACGGTCCCCTCGCTGGGCGTCACCCTGATCGCGATGGGGCTGATCCAGCGCGACGGGGTGTTTGCGCTGCTGGGCGCGGCGGTGGCGTTCGCCTGGCTGGCGCTGGTGATCGGGGTGATCGCGGCGCTCGCCACCGGGGCGGGATTTGCGGTCTCGCTGGCCCAGGAGCATGCGCCCTGGCTGGCGGAATGGCTCGGCCAATAGGCTGGGGTTGACGGCGCGGCGGCGCGCCGCACCGGTCCGACGCCGGCTTCGCGCTACAATCTTATGGATGGGCGTCCTCACCCTTTGGCTCCAGCCACGCTGGCCGCTGGTCGCGCTGCTTGCATCCGCAGCGATGCTCGCGGCCGCGCACGCGTTTGAGCGCTTGGGCGGTCTTGCGCCGTGCGAATTGTGCCTGCGCCAACGCGAGGTCTATTGGGGGGCGATTGCGGTCGCCGCGGCGGGCTTGCTGGCGCTGCGATTTTGGCCGCGCCGCGGGCTGAAGCGGGGCCTGGCGGTGTTTCTCGGGCTCGCCTTTCTGACCGGGGCGCTGGTCGCGGGGTATCATGTCGGCGTGGAGCAGGGCGTGTTTTTCCACCAATGCGACGCCGCCATCGATCCCGGCGCCATCACCACCATGACCGCCGGCGGCACATTCCTCGCGCCGCGCTGCGACGCGCCTGCCTGGACCGCTTTCGGGATTTCCATGGCGGGGTACAATGCGGCGATCTCGCTGGCTTTAGCGGTCGGCAGCTTCCTCGTCGCCTTCGCCCCGCAGAAAGAGGAATTGCGTGACTGAGGCTGATTACATCCCCGGCGACGGCGCGCGCGCCCAGCGCGAGGCGGAGATGATCCGCGTCGATCATGCCGGCGAATACGGCGCGGTGCAGATCTATCGCGGCCAGCGCGCGGTGTTCGAGGCGGCGCGCGGCAAAGCCGACATCGCCGCCTTGATCGCGGAGATGGAAGCCGGCGAAGCGGCGCATCTGCGTACCTTCGATCGCCTCATCGCGGAGCGCCGCGTTCGACCGACCGCGCTCGCGCCGGTCTGGCGGGCTGCCGGCTATGGGCTCGGCGTCGTGACCGCGCTGATGGGCGAACGCGCCGCCCACGCCTGTACGGCGGCGGTCGAGGAAGTGATCGAGGATCACTACGCCCAACAAGCTGCGGCTTTGGGCGACAGCGATCCCGAACTGCGCGGCGTGATCGAACAATTCCGCGCCGACGAAAGCGGCCATCGCCAAACCGCGCTCGCCCATGGCGCAGCCGAAGCGCCGGGCTACGCCGCGCTCTCCGCCGTCATCAAGTTCGGGTGCCGCGCGGCGATCCGCTTATCGGAGAAGATTTGACGTCCCCGCCGTCGCTCCGGCTCGCCGGCGACGCCGATCTCGATGTCGCCGCGTCAGTGCTGACGGACGCCTTCGTCGATGAAGACGGGCTGAATTACTGGTTGAAGCAAGGGCCGCAAAAGGATCGCGCGCGGCGGCGCTTCTTCGACGCCGGCGTGCGCGATCTCATCAGCCCGAAGCGCACGATCTGGCTGGCGCACAGCGACGGCGCGCCGGTCGGCGCGGCCATCTGGCTGCCGCCGGGCGCGACCGCATTCGCGTTCTCGCCGCTGCGCCAGGCGCTGATGCTGCCGCTTTTGATGGGCATTGCGGGCGTTGCGGGGATGCGGCGCGCCTTCGCCGTCGGCGACGCGCTGGCGGCGCGCCATCCTTCAGAGCCCCATGCGCATCTGGTGTTTCTGGGCGTCGCGCCCGCCGCGCAAGGCCGGGGCGTCGGCGCAGCGATCTTGAAGCGCACGCTGGCCGACGTCGACGCCGCTGGCGCTGCCGCCTATCTCGAAACCACAACGCCGCGCAATGTCGCGCTCTATGAACGGCACGGCTTTGTGGTGACCGATCATTTCACGCTGCCTGGCGTCGCCTTCTGGACGATGCTTCGACCCGCCGCATGACCATTTAGCGCGGCGCTTTTTCGCCGGCGCTGCGCTCTTGCACATTCAACGCGTCGGCGAGCCGCATCGCAGCGCTGCCGGGCTTCAGCGGCGTCGGCTGCGACGGCGCGGGCGCCCATCCTGTCATGGTGATCATTTCGAACGTCGCGCGGATGCGCCCGTCGGGTTCGGCGAAGCGGCTTTGATACGCAGCGATCGCCTGCGCGAGCACGGCGCGCGACAGCGGGCGCGGGCGATCGCGCAGCGCGCCGGTCTCGCCCATCGCGCGCAGATCGTCGAACAGGCTCAGCGGCTCGCGGTAGCGCGCCAGCACGACGTCGCGATCGGCGGTTGGCAGCGCGAAGCCGGCGCGTTGCAGCAAATGGGCGAAATCCTGAACCCCGCCGAACGGGGCGATCCGCGCGCTGGCGCCGCCGGTGAGCGCGGATTCCGCCTCGATGAAGGCCAGGCGCGCTTCGTGCAGCGTATCGCCGCCGAACACGGTCGCGATGAACAGACCATCGGGTCGCAGCGCGCGCCGGATCTGGATCAGCGCGCCCGGCAGATCGTTGCACCAATGCAGAAGCAAGGGCGACAGCGCGAGATCGAAGGCCTGGTCTGCGAACGGAAGCCGTTCGGGATCGCAGGCGACCGCGCCGAGCGCCTCGCTCGGATCGGCGACGATGATGTCGCCGAGCCGCGCGGCCAGCGCAGGACGAGCGCGCAGCGTGCGCTCCAACACCCCGCCGCCGAGGATCAGCGTGCGGGCGAAGCTCTTGCGCACCGCTTCGAGACGATCGGCGATGTCCTCGGAGGCGCGGTGCGCCAGGAAGGCCTCGTCGCCGATGCGCCGGGCGGCGCGCGCCCTATGCAAGCGCAGCAAAAGCGGATCGAATGGCGCAGCGAGGTCTCCCATGGCGCCACCCTATCGCGCAGTGCGGCAAAGCGGGAAACGCCCTTTGCTCGCGCGCGCGGCCGATGTCGTGTGGCCGCCGCGCTCGCTGTTGAGCGACCGCGTTGTCGAGCGGCCCGGCGTCATCGACGGCGAATCCTGGGCCTCGCTCGCCTTCCTCGGCGAGCCCGCGTGTTTTCGCTGCGGCTTTCCCATGCCGGACGCGCTCGTGCCCGAAGCCGTCTGCGGCGCGTGCGCGGCGGCGCCGCCGGCCTATGACCGCGCCCGCGCCGCGCTCGCGTATGACGACGTCTCGCGCAAGCTCGTTCTGGATTTGAAGCGCGGCGGGCGGCGCGACGGATTGCCGGCCTTCGCCGCCTGGATGCGCCATGCCGCAGCGCCGCTTTTGGCCGAGGCCGATCTCCTCGCGCCGGCGCCGATGCATTGGACCCGACTGGCGATGCGCAGCTTCAACCAGGCGGCTTGGCTCGCCCAGGCGCTGTCGGACGCGTCGGGCATCCCTTGGACGCCCGCAGCGCTCGAACGCTGGAAGCGCCGCCGCAGCCAGGAAGGCCTGTCGGCCGATCAGCGCCGCCGCAACGTCGCCGGGGCGATCCGCGCATCTGCCCGGTGGAAAGCGCGGTTGAAGGACCGCTGCGTTCTGGTGGTGGACGACGTCTACACCACCGGCGCCACGGCGGAGGCCTGCGCCCGCGCCCTGCGGCGGGCCGGCGCCGCGCGGGTCCATGTCGCGACCTTGGCGCGCGTTGTCCGCCCGGTGGACGCCCTTATATGAAAGGGGCCGGAGGCCCGTGATGGCGAAAGTCACCATCTACACCAAAATGCTGTGCCCGTTCTGCGATCGCGCCATCGCGCTTTTGGAGCGCAAGGGGGCGGAGGTGACCGAGATCAAAGCCGGCTTCAACCGCGCGCTGACGGAGGAGATGGTCGCGCGCTCCGGCCGCCGCACCTATCCGCAAATCTTCATTGACGATCTGCATGTCGGCGGCTGCGACGACCTCTACGCGCTCGAGGCGCAGGGTCGTCTCGATCCGCTGCTAAAGGTCGTGTGATGGCCCGCTCCGTCCGCGTCGGCGTCATCCAATTGCGCTCCGGCGTCGATCCCGCCGCAAACCGCGCCGCGGCGCTGCCCTTCATCCGCGAGGCCGCCGCCGCCGGCGCGCGGCTGCTCGCGACGCCGGAAAACACCGTCCGTATGGATCGCAACCGCGCACGGCTGTTTGCGGCGGTCGGTCCGGAAGAGGGCGATCCGGAATTGAAGGCTTGGGGGCGCCTGGCGGCGGAATTCGGCGTGTACCTGCTGCTTGGCTCAGCCGCCATTCAGGCGGGTCCGAACAAGGTGTTCAATCGCAGTTTTTATTTCACGCCGGACGGAAAAATCGCGGCGCGCTACGACAAGATCAACATGTTCGACGTCGATCTCGGCGCCGGGGAATCCTATCGCGAAAGCGAAACGGTCGAGCCTGGAACCCGCGCAGTTTTGGTCGATGGCCCGCAAGGCGCCAAGCTGGGATTGTCGATATGTTACGATCTGCGTTTTGCAGCGCTCTACGGCGCGCTGGCGCAGGCGGGCGCTGAGATCATCGCGATTCCTTCGGCGTTCACCGTGCCCACCGGCATGGCCCATTGGGAAGTGCTGATCCGCGCCCGCGCAATCGAAACCGGCGCCTTCGTCATCGCGCCCGCGCAAGGCGGCCAGCACGAAGACGGCCGCGCCACCTGGGGCCGCTCGATGATTGTCGCGCCCTGGGGCGAGGTGGTCGCCAAGCTCGATCATGACGAGCCCGGCGCGCTGATCGCCGATTTGGATCTCGACAAGGTCGCCGAGGCGCGCGCGAAAGTGCCTGCGTGGCGCGGCGGGCGGAGTTTTGTTGCGCCATGATCCGCTATGTCTTGCGGTGCGCGATGGGCGATGAATTCGACGCTTGGTTCGGGTCGATCGCCGATTATGACCGACAGGCGGCCGAAGGCCTGGTCGGATGCCCGCTGTGCGGGTCCACTAAAGTTGAAAAGGCTCCGATGGCGCCGATGGTCGCGCGCAAGGATCGCGAGGCTGCGCCCGATCCGCGCGCGGTCGCTATGGCGATGGCGGCGCAGGTAAAGGCCCACATCCGAGAGAAGTTCGATTATGTCGGCGCGCGGTTCGCCGAAGAGGCGCGCAAGATCCATTATGGCGACGCCGACGAGCGGCCGATCTGGGGCGAAGCGACCCCGGATCAGGCGAAGGCGCTCTTGGAGGAGGGCGTCGCGGTCGCGCCGCTCCCGCCCGACCTTGCGCCGACGCCGCCGCGAAAGCTGAATTGAGCGCGCTGGCGCTGAAGGCCGCGGCGACGGCGCTTTGGTTCGCGCTCGTGGCGGCATGGGAGCGGATCAGCCCTGCTGCATGCGAGCCGCAAACGGCGCCGCGCGGGCGGCGCGTGCGCAATGGCGGCCTGTGGCTCATGAACGCCCTGCTGAATCCGCTGCTAGGCGCGCCGATCGCCGTATGGGCGACGCAGACGGATGTTTGGACGCGGCCCGATTGGGCGGCAGGCGCGGCAGGAATCGCGCTCGATCTCCTTATGCTCGACGCCTGGATGTATGTCTGGCACCGCCTCAATCACGAAGCGCCGCTGCTCTGGCGGTTTCATGCGATCCATCATCGCGACGAATGGCTCGACGCGACGAGCGCGGTTCGCTTTCATCCAGGCGAAGTCATACTGTCAGCGTTCGCGCGCGCGCCCGTGCTCATAGTATGCGACGTCTCCTTTGTCGCAGTGATCGCCTATGAAGCCCTGGCGCTGGCGAGCGCGATCTTTCATCATTCCAATGTGCGGCTCGCGCCCGGCGTCGAACGGACGCTGCGGCGCGTCATCGTCACGCCGTCGCATCATTGGCTGCACCATCACGCCAAACAACGCGACACGAACTCAAACTACGCGACCGTCCTCACGCTGTGGGATCGTCTGTTCGGAACATACAATCGAGCGCCGCGCACGCCCGGCCTCACAATCGGCTTAGAGGGCGCGCGCGACGAGGGTTTGTCCAGTCTGCTACGCGCGCCGTTCGCCGCGGACGCCGGCGCGCGCCAAGCTTAGGACTGTTGCAGCACGCGCGCGCCGACATAGCAGGGCGCGATCGTGCAGGTCTTCAGCAGCAAACGCACCGAGTAGGTTCCCGAAGCCGTCGGCGTGAAGCTGACGACGGGATGATCATCCGGCGCCACATCGCTGGCGATGACCGCGCCGCCCGCGTCGCGCACTTCGAGATCGACATTGTTGCACTCGTTGTCGCAGCCGCCGACCACCCGATAGGTCACGCCGGCCGAAACCGGTACGCTGAAATCATGATTGGTCAGAGGCTGAAGCGGCGCGATGGATTCTCCGCCCGACGCGACCGGCGTGAAGCCGGCTGCGAATTGCGCCGCGCTGGCGCTCAAATAGTCCCGGATCACCCCTTCAAGCTGCGTGCGCTCTTCGGCGGAGAGATTGTCTTGCGGCGTGCTGATGCGCGCCATCACGCGTTCGGTCGTCGAGACGTCGTTCGCCGTCGATGCGTCCTTGCCCTGATCGCCTTGCCCGCAAGCCGCCAAAGCCAACGCCGCCAGCGCGGCCAATCCCATGCGCAGAGCCATAGCCTAATCCTCCAGCAGTCCCCCAGCCCACTCCGCGCTTAGGCGATTGCGGCGGTGAAGTCCACGCGGACGGCGGTCAGGCCGCGCGGCGCGCGCCCGCCATCATGTAGTTCATCGAGACATCGCCGCTCCGCCGCCAACCGCGGCCGCCGATCTCGAACGAGAGCCCGACCGGCGCGCCCCAGTCGATGTCCGGCGCGGCGCGGCGAATTTCTTCGGGGGTGACCAGTTTGTCGTAGTCGTGCGCGCCTTCGGGCGCCCAGCGCAACACGCGCTCGGCCGCGAACAACGCCAAGGCGCGCGCCTTGGCCGTGCGGTTGATGGTCGAGATCACAAGCCGGCCGCCCGGGCGCACGAGGCGCGCGCACGTCGCCAGAAAAGCCTGCGGATCCTGGACATGCTCGATCACATCGAGCGCGGTCACCAGATCGAACTGGGCGCCCTCGGCGGCGAGGTCCTCCACAGTCGCGCAGCGAAATCGGGCCCCGCCGCCGGCCGCCGCCGCCTGCGTGCGCGCCGCGCCGAT
>CAZMRN010000043.1:9431-10416 GCA_964568575.1 uncultured Caulobacteraceae bacterium | reverse complement strand
GTCAGCGAAGCGCAAGCGGCGTTCGGCGACGGGCGCGTTCTCGTCGAGGCGTTTCTTCCTGACGCGCGCCATATCGAGGTGCAGATCGCCGCCGATGCGACGGGGGCCGCCGTCGCCCTGTCGGATCGCGATTGCACGCTGCAGCGTCGTCGTCAAAAGGTGATCGAAATCGCGCCTTCGCCGTTCGTGTCCGATGCGCTGCGCGCGGCGCTGCATCGCGACGCCGTTGCGCTGGCGAAGGCGGCAGGCGTGCGGGCATTGGCCACGGTCGAATTCCTCGTCGATGCGACGGCGCCGGATCGCTACGTGTTCATTGAGGCCAATCCGCGTTTGCAGGTCGAGCATACGGTCACCGAAGAGGCGCTGGGCGTCGATCTCGTCTGCGCGCAGATCGAGCTGGCGCAAGGCGCCACGCTGAAGGCGCTGGGCTTGGCCAAACCGCCGCCGCCGCAGCGCACGGCGATCCAGGCGCGGGTATGCGCTGAAACCTTGCGCGCGGACGGCGAGGCGGCGCCGTCGTCAGGCGTGCTGACGGCGTACGAGCCGCCGACGGGGCCGGGCGTGCGCGTCGATGGGGCGGGTTACGCCGGCTACGCGCTAAGCCCGCATTATGATTCGCTTCTCGCGAAGGTCATCGTCCAGGCGCCGCGGTTCGCCGACGCGGCGCGCAAGCTCGACCGCGCGCTGGGCGAATTCCGCATCGAGGGCCCGGCGACGAATATCGGCCTGTTGCGCGCGATCCTGCGCGAGGCCGAGTTTTTGAACGGCGCGGCGACCACGACCTTTGTGGAGACCAACGCCGCCGATCTCATCGCGCGCGCGCCAGCGCCGGCCGCCGCTTTTGCTGCGCCTGCTGCGTCATCCGACCGCGCCGTTATGCGCGATGCGCCGCCGGGCGCGGCCGCGGCGCGCGCGCCGTCGTTGGGAACCATCGGCGACGTGTCCGTGCGCGCCCTGAGCCCCGATCAGGATCAGCTCGCCGTGT
>CAZMRN010000043.1:0-9421 GCA_964568575.1 uncultured Caulobacteraceae bacterium | reverse complement strand
GAAGCGATGAAGATGCAGCATGTCGTGGCGGCCGCCGAGGCCGGGCGGGTGCTCGACGTGCTGGCCCGACCCGGAGAAACTGCGCCCGAGGGAACGCCGATCATTCACTATGCGCCGATCGAGTCCGGCGACGTCGCCGCCGCCTCTGCAGCGGCGATAGACATCGACGTCGTGCGCGCCGATCTCGCAGAGGCGCACGCCGCCGTCGCCTTGACGTTGGATTCGGCGCGGCCGGAAGCCGTTGCGCGCCGACGCAAACTGTCCATGCGCACAGCGCGCGAGAACATCGCCGATCTTGTCGATCCCGGCACATTCATCGAATACGGCGCGCTCGCGGTCGCTGCGCAGCGCCGCCGCCGCACGCTGGACGATCTGGTGGCCAATACCCCGGGGGACGGCATGGTCACTGGCGTGGGCTCGGTGAACGGCGCCCTGTTCGATGAAACCGCCGCACGCACCGCCGTGCTGGCCTACGACTACACCGTGCTGGCCGGCACGCAGGGCTATTTCAACCACAAGAAAACCGACCGACTGCTGCACATCGCGGAAGATCATCGCCTGCCCGTCGTGTTCTTTACTGAAGGCGGCGGCGGGCGCCCCGGCGATACGGATGCGCCCGGCGTGGCCGGCCTGGACACGACAAGTTTTCACGCGTTTGCGAGGCTATCGGGCTTGGCGCCGCGCATCGCCATCGCCGCAGGGCGGTGTTTCGCCGGGAATGCGGCCTTTTTCGGCTGCGCCGACATTACAGTGGCGACGCGCACGTCCAATATCGGCATGGGCGGGCCGGCGATGATCGAGGGTGGGGGCCTTGGCGTCTTCGCGCCGGAGGATATCGGCCCGAGCGCGGTGCAGACGGCGAACGGCGTCATCGACTTGCTTGTTGAGGATGAGGCGGACGCGGTCGCGAAAACAAAATCCCTGTTAGGGATGTTTCAAGGTGCGGTGAAAGACTGGACCTGCGGCGATCAGCGCCTGTTGCGCCATGCGATCCCGGAAAACCGCCTGCGCGTCTACGAAGTGCGCGCCGTGATCGAGGCCCTGTTCGATACGGGCTCCTTCCTGGAGTTGCGCGCCTTTTACGGCGTTGGCGTCGTCACCGGTTTTGCGCGCATCGAGGGCAGGCCCGTGGGGGTTGTTGCGAACAATCCGAAACATCTGGGCGGCGCGCTGGATGCCGAGGCGTCAGAGAAGGCTGCGCGCTTTCTTCAGCTGTGCGACGCGTTCGATACGCCAGTCGTCAGCCTTATCGATACGCCGGGGTTCATGGTCGGCCCTGAAGCCGAAAAGCAGGCGGGCGTGCGTCGCATGTCGAGCTTGTTCGTCGTGGGTGCGACCGTATCGATTCCGGTGTTCGCCATCGTGCTGCGCAAATGCTACGGCCTGGGCGCGCAGGCGATGGGGGCGGGGTCGACTTTGACGCCGTTCTTCATGGCGTCCTGGCCGACAGGAGAGTTCGGCGGCATGGGGCTCGAAGGCGCCGTGCGGCTCGGCTATCGCAAGGAACTCGCCGCCGAGACCGATCCGGCCGCCCAAAAAGCGCTGTTCGAAAAGCTGGTCGCCAATATGTATGAGCGCGGAAAAGCGATCTCGATGGCGCGCGCGCTGGAGATCGACGCCGTGATCGATCCCGCAGAGACGCGCGCCTGGCTGATGCGTGGGCTGAAAAGCGCAGCGCCCGCGCCGGCGCGCAGCGGCAAGAAGCGGCCCTTCATCGACACCTGGTGATCAGCGCAAGCGCAAGATCGCCCCGCCCCAGGGCGCAAGCGTCAGGCGTTCGCCATCCAGGCGGTGCGGCAGCCCGATCGGCTCCGCTTGCGCGGCGTGCAGTCGCGCATCGGTCAGCGCGCGTTCGACGTCGGAAAGGTTGAAGGCGCACAGCAGCGTTTCTTCCTCCGCGGTGCGGGTGAAAGCGAGCACGTCGTCCGGCGCGGGAAAGGGATCGACCGCGCCGACGCGCAGCGCATGGCTCGCCTTGCGCAGCGCGATCAGCGCCTGCGTGAAGCGCAGCATGCTGTTCTCCGTTCGCCATTGGTCGTGCGCGTTCAAGGCGAGATGGCGCGGATCGAGCGGCAGCCAGCTATCGTGCGCGCTGGTGAAGCCGCCCTCGGCGGTCCACGGCATGGGCGTGCGCGCGCCGTCGCGGCCGATGCCTTTGGGCCAGAAACGGATCGCTTCAGGATCGCGCAAGCGCTCGAACGGCACATGCGCATCAGGCAAGCCGAGCTCTTCGCCTTGATACAGGAAAATCGTGCCGCGCAACGTCAACAGGATCGCCATGGCGAGGCGCGTGCGCGCGGGATCGTCGCCGGCCAGGCGCGTGGCGGCGCGCGGCACGTCGTGGTTCGACAAGGACCAGGACGGCCAGCCGGCGTGATCGCGCCACCCTTCGAGCGCCGTCCAGAACAGGGCGGGCGTCATGCGCCGCGCGCGCAGCAAAAAAAAGGAATAGGCGGTGTGCAGACGCTGCGGCCCGTCGGTGTATTCCAATTGCCGGGCCAGCGCGTCCTCGTCCTCGATTTCGCCGACGGCGAAGCGATCCGGATAGGCGTCGAGCAGCGCGCGCAGGCGCGCGATGAAGGCGAGCGTCTCGGGTTGCGAGCGGTCATAGAGGTGACGCTGGAATTGATGCGGCCGCGGCGGCGGCGCGGCGTGCGCGATCGCCGGATTGTCCCGCAGCAAGGCGTCATGGACGTAAAAATTCGCGACATCGAGGCGAAAGCCGTCGACGCCGCGATCGAGCCAAAAGCGCGCCGCATCGAGCAGCGCATCCTGCACCGCGGGAAGGCGGACATTGAGGTCCGGTTGCTCGACGAGAAAATTGTGCAGGTAATACTGGCGCCGACGCGAATCCCATTCCCAGGCGCCGCCGCCGAACATGGCCTGCCAATTGTTCGGCGGCGATCCATCGGGCTTGGCGTCGGCCCAGACATACCAATCCGCTTTGGGGTTGTCGCGCGAGGCGCGGCTCTCGACGAACCAGGGATGAACGTCAGCGGTGTGCGAATACACCTGATCGATAACGACCTTGAGCCCCAGCGCGTGTGCGCGCGCGACCACGGCGTCGAAATCGGCCAGCGTTCCGAACAGCGGATCGACGTCGCAATAATCGGCGACGTCATAGCCGTAATCCTTCATCGGCGAGCGAAAGAACGGCGACAGCCACACGCCATCGACGCCGAGCGCTGCGATATGGTCTAGCTTCTCCACGACGCCGGCCAAATCGCCCACGCCGTCGCCATTGCTGTCGCGAAAGCTGCGCGGATAGATCTGGTACAGCGTCGCGCCGCGCCACCATGGCGTCATTGCAGAACCTCCTGAAGCCGCAGCATGGCCTCTTCGCCGATGGCGAGCGATGCGGTCAGGCCGGGGCTTTCGATGCCGAACAAGGCGATGAGGCCGGGCAGGCCGTGCGTCGCGGCATCGTCGATGCGAAAGTCCGTCTGCGCTTCGCCGGGCCCATGCAGTTTGGGGCGAATGCCGGCGTAATCCGGCGCAAGCGCGCCGTCCGGCAGGCTTGGCCAGAAGCGGCGCACATAGGCGTAGAATGCGGGCGCGCGCTCTAGCGAGACGGCATAATTTTCGTGATCGACAAATTCCAGATCGGGGCCGAAGCGGGCCTGTCCGCCGAGGTCGAGGCGGTAGTGCATGCCGAGCGCGCCGGGGATCGGCGGCGGATAGATCAGGCGGCGAAACGGCGCAGGGCCGTTCAGCGTGAAATAGTTTCCCTTGCCATAGTGCAGGCGGGGAATGGCGTGCGCGGGATAATCCGCCACCGCGGCGGCGCAGGCTTGCGCCTGAAGACCCGCCGCGATGATGACGGCGCGCGCGCGAATGACTGACGGCGCCTCGCCGCCGATGCGCACGGCGAAGCCGTCGCTTGCGGGCTCGGCGGACAGCATCGGCGTGCGCAGCACGACCGCGCCGCCCCGCGCCTCAATGGCGCCGACCAGCGCAGTCAGATAGCCATGACTGTCGAACACGCCGCTTTCAGCGGAGTGGAGCGCTGCGACGCAGGCGAGCGCCGGCTCCATCGCCAAGGCCTCCGTGCGCGTCAGCATGCGCAGGCCTTCCACGCCGTTTTCGAGGCCGCGCGCATGCAGAGCAGCGATCGCTGGTTTTTCGGCCGCTTCGGTGGCGACGATGAGTTTTTCGCACTTCGCGTAGGCGACATGGAAGCGGTCGAGAAACGCATAGAGAAGGCGACGCCCGCGCACGCATAGCTTCGCCTTCAGCGAGCCCGGCGGATAATGCAGCCCGGCATGGATCACTTCGGAATTGCGTGAAGATACGCCCGCGCCGACCGACGCCTCCTTTTCGATCACGATCACTTCGGCGCCGGCTTGCGCCGCAGCATAGCCGCAAGCGAGGCCGACGGCGCCCGCGCCGACGACGAGCACGTCGCAATCAGCCATGCGGCGTTCGCGACGTCATGCGGCGGATTTCGCCTTGCGCAGGATATCCTCCGCGCGCCGGCCCACGACCTCGACCCTATGATCGAACACCGCGTCCAGCGTGCCCAGGCCTTGGGTCATTGCGCGCAGATCGACGATGAAATCTTGCCGCTCGGCTTGCGGCAGATAGGCTTCGATCACATCCCATCCCGACCAATCGGGGCGGGCGGAATAGCCGAGGATTTGGCCGTGCCGCGCCGAAATGGCGGAGGTCACTTTCGCTGTGGCCGCGTTCGGCGCGCAAATCGTGAGCTTCTCGATCGGCTCCAGGAGGTAGGGCTCGGCCGCAGCCAGCGCGTCGCTCATCGCCGCGCGCCCGGCCTGGCGAAAGGCGATCTCGGAGGAATCGACGCTGTGGTAGGAGCCGTCGATCAACGTCACCTCGACATCGGCGACGCGAAAGCCCAGCGGGCCTTTCGTCATCGCGTCGCGCACGCCGAGCTCGACCGCCGGAATCCAATTCTTGGGCACCACGCCGCCGGCGATGGTTTCGGAGAACGCGAAATCTTGCCCCCGCGCCGCCGGCTTCACCGTCAAGACCACGTCGCCGAACTGGCCGTGTCCGCCCGATTGCTTTTTGTGCCGGCCGCGCTGCGTCACCGGCCGTCGAATGGTTTCGCGATAGGGCACGGCGGGCGCGGCGACGGACACCTCCACGCCATAGCGCTTTTTGAGTTTCTCAAGGGTTACGCGCAGATGCGCCTCGCCCTGGCCGGACAGCGTCAGTTCATGCGTTTCGGGATTGAGCGCGACCGCGAGCCCGGGATCCTCCTCGCACATTTTCGCCAGCGCGGCCGACAGCTTCACATCATCCTTGCGGTCGAGCGGCGCGATCGCGCGCTGATAGACCGGCGCGAAGGTTTGCGCCAAGGCGGAGAGGTCCGGCGGGGAGCCTGCAAGCGACAGCGCGGCGCCGCTGCGCGCGCCGTCGATCTTGCCGAGCGCGACGACGTCGCCGTGCGCGGCCCTGTCTGTCTTTTTCATGTCGGCGGCCTGAAACACGCCGCTGACGCGCGCCTTGGCGCCGTCGACGCCCGCAAGTTCTGCGCCGTCGGGAATGTCGCCGCCCAGCGCGCGCGCGATGGTCATTTTGCCGGCCTGGCCGGCGTGGGACACGCGCAGCACATAGGCGCCGGGGGCGGTGAAGCCCAGGCGGCCGGCGAGCGAGTCCGGCGTCGGCGCATCGTGGCGCAGCGCCTTCAGCAGACGGCGCACGCCGAAGCCGAGCGCGGCCGATCCGAACAGCACCGGGGTGATGCGCCCGTCGCGCGTTTCCCGTGCGAGATCGCCGAACACGAGATGCAGATCGGGCTGCGCGTCGCTCAACAATTGCTCCATCAGCGCATCATCGAAATCCGCCAATTGCTCGAGCATGTGAAAGCGCGCCTCGCTTTCGCGCGCGGTAATCTCCGCCGGCATGTCGATGCGGGCGGATGGCTTTCCCGGTTGGTAGGCGTAAGCGCGCTCCAGCGCGAGATCGACGAAGCCGGTGACGCGGTCGTCGGTCCAGATCGGCAGCTGACGCGCCACCAGCGGCGAGGCCGAGAGCGGCTGCAGCGCCGCCAGCAGATCGCGCACGCGCCCGCGCGCGGTCTCGATGCGATTGATGAACACCATGTGCGGCGTGCGCAGCCGCTCGACCGCTTTGAAATAGGGCTGCGCCAGCGCTGCCTTCTCGGGATCGGGATCGAGCACGAGCACGGCGAGGTCGGCGGCGGGCAGCGCTGCGTTCATGTCGTGCACGAATTCCAGCGCGCCCGGGGTGTCGATCAGCGCGAAGCGATCGTCCATGAACGTGAAGCCGGAAAACGCCGTCTCCGTGGTTTGGCCGCGGGTTTCGGGCGTGACCGCGCCGGGGCCTGCGGCGGCCGCCAATTGCTGGGCCAAGGCGGTCTTGCCGGCGCCGCTCGGCCCCGCCAGCGCGATCGCGCGAACACATCCCGCTGCGCGTGCCGACATGTCCTGTCTCTCCCTGGGTGATGGGGCTTGGCGCCCGCTTTTGGCGGCCATGACACACCCGCCGCCGCGCTGACGCAAGGGCACGTCCTTGACCCTTGTCGGCGCGGCGGCGCACGCTGGCGCCCCAAGACGCCGCCGCCCCCGCGCGCGGCCGCGCAGGGAGACGACAAGGCCATGAGCAGACCGAAATTGCGCTTCGGCGCCTTCATCGCGCCGTTTCATGCGCTCGACGAAAATCCCACTTTGGCGCTGGAGCGCGACCTCGATCTCGTCGTGCACATGGATAAGCTCGGCTATGACGAGGCCTGGATCGGCGAACACCACTCCGCCGGCTATGAGCTCATCGCCAGCCCGGAATTGTTCATCGCCACGGTGGCGGAGCGCACGCGCCACATCCGGCTCGGCACCGGAGTTTCGTCGCTGCCCTACCATCATCCCCTGATGCTGGCCGACCGCATCAATCAGCTCGACCACATCACGCGCGGGCGGGTGATGTTCGGCGTCGGCCCCGGCGCGCTGCCCAGCGACGCCTTCATGATGGGCATCCCGGTCGCCGCCCAGCGCGACCGCATGGACGAGGCGCTCGACGTGCTGGCCGCGCTCCTGCGCGGCGAAACCGTCACACGGCAGACGGATTGGTTCACGCTCAACGAAGCGCGTCTGCAGATGACGCCGTACACGCGCCCGCATGTGGAGATCGCGGTGGCGAGCCAGGTCTCGCCCACCGGCGCGCGCGCTGCGGGCCGACACGGCTTCGGCCTGTTGTCGATCGGCGCCACGCAAACCGGCGGCTTCAACGCGCTCGCCTCCAACTGGGCGATTGCGGAGGAGATGGCCGCCACGCACGGCAAAACCATGGACCGCGCCGCGTGGCGTCTGGTCGGGCCGGTTCATGTCGCCGAAACGCGCGAACGGGCGCGCGCCAATGTGCGCTTCGGACTTGAGAAATGGCTTTATTATTTCCGCGAAGTGGCGGCCTTGCCGATGGCGGCGGAGGATGGCGGCGATCCGGTCGACCGCATGATCGAAAGCGGCATCGCGGTGATCGGCACGCCGGATGACGCCGTCGCGCAGATCGAGCGCCTTGAAAAGCAATCCGGCGGCTTCGGCGCGTTCCTGCAGATGGCGCACAATTGGGCCGATTTCGAAGCGACGAAACGCTCTTACGAATTGATGGCGCGTTATGTGTTCCCGAAATTCCAGGGCGCGAACGACAATCGCGTCGCTTCGCTGGAATGGGCGCGCGACAACCGGGAAGGCTTCATCGGCGAAGCGCGCATGGCCGTGGGCATGCGCGTGGCCCAGCACATCCAGGAAAAGGGCGCCGACAAGATCGCGCCGGAAATTCTCGCCGCCATGGGCATGAGCCCGAAGACCGCCGCGGAATAGCCGCCTGCGCGTTCAGCGCCAGGGCTCCACGACGATTTTCACGTCGGCCTCCGGGTTGGACAGGCGCGTGAACGCCGCCGGCACCTCGTCGAGCCCGATGCGCGAGGTGATGATGGCGCGCGCATTGATGCGCCCCTCGGCGATGTCGCGCAGCGTGGCGGCGAATTCCTCCGGCGAATAACCGAGCACGAAGGTGAGTTCGAGTTCCTTGTTGATCGCCAGCGACGGCTCGATGCGGTCGCTTTCCATGCATACGCCGGCCACCACGATCTGCGATCCCGGCGGCGCGCCTTCGATCAGGCTTTGCAGCACGCCCGGCGCGCCGACGCATTCGAACACGATCGGCCGCGCGACCGCCTGGCCGGACGCGCGCGCCCATTGCGCCTCCAGCATCGAGGCCGGCACGTTGAATGCGCGCCATTGCGCGTGCGGGCTTTCCTTGGCGGGATCGACGATCACATCGGCGCCGAGCGTTTCGGCCGCGCGCCGCCGCGTCGGCGAGAAATCCGCCGCGATCACCGGCCCGTGGCCGCGCGCCTTGAGGGCGGCGATCACCGCAAGCCCGACCGGCCCGCAGCCCACGACAAGGCAGGCCGAGCCCTTATCCAGTCGGGCCTTGGCCACCGCATGGGCGCCAACGGCGAACGGTTCGGTCATGGCTGCGACGTCGCTGTCGAGTCCATTGGGAACCGGGATCAGCATCGCTTCCGACAGCACCATGCGCTCGGCGTAGCCGCCGGGATAAAGATTGGAATAGCCGACCACCTCGAACCCGCCCTGCGGATTGGTCGTGGCCGGCACCGACACCACCCGCGCGCCCGCCTTCAGCCCGCCGCTGGTGTTGGGCCCGTGCTCCAGCACTTCGGCGCAGAATTCATGGCCGAACACCATGTCCTTGGAGGGGTCGGCGCCGCCGGTCCCGCCGGCGCGCTTGGTCAGGTCGATCATGCGGTCGAGATGGTGCAGGGCGTGCAAATCCGAGCCGCAAATGCCGCACGCCAGCGTCTTCACCCGCACCTGGCCGGCGCCCAGGGGCGGATCGGCGATCTCTTCGCACAGCAGCTTGGCCCGTCGGCGGATCACGGCGCGCATGGCGTCCTCCCTCTGGTTTTTGCGTTTCCGGTCAGAGGGTATGCTAAGACCGCCGCGCCGTGCGAGGGAGGTGCCTGATGGCGAAAAACGCGCGCCGCCTCGCAGCGATCGTCGCGGTGGACATTGTCGGCTATTCAGCCCTGACCGAGCGCAGCGCTGAGGCCGCCGCCGCAGCGGTGGCGCAGGTGCGCGCCGCGATCGAACGCAGCGCCGCGCGTTTCGAAGGGCGCCTGTTCAACACCGCGGGCGACGGCTTCATGCTGGAGTTCGCCCGCGGCCGCGACGCGCTCGCTTTCGGGATCGATCTGTTGCGCCGCCTGGAGGAGGGCCCCGCGGTGCGCGTTGGGGCCGATCTCGGCGAGGTGCTTGGCGCTGCCGACGGCGATGTGCTCGGCCACAGCGTGAACGTCGCCGCCCGCCTGATGGCGCTGGCCGAGCCGCGCGGGCTCATGGCGTCGGATGTGCTGAAGGCGCAGCTCAGCGGCCGTCTGGCGCGGCTCTTTCTGCACCAAGGCCCGGTGCAATTG
>CAZMRN010000042.1:7763-10766 GCA_964568575.1 uncultured Caulobacteraceae bacterium | reverse complement strand
CATCGCCGCCAGCATCGCGGCCTGCGCCAGCGACGCCTCGCGCGCCGACACGCCGAAATAGCGCCGCGACGCGGCGTCGACGCCGTTCGCGTTCGCGCCCAGATAGACGCGGTTGAGATAGAGTTCGAGGATCTGGTCCTTCGTGAAATGCCGCTCCAGCCACAGCGCGATGAACATCTCCTCCAGCTTGCGGCTGAACGACCGCTCGTTGGAAAGGAACAGAAGCCGCGCCAATTGCTGCGTGATTGTGGAACCGCCTTGCACCATCCGCCCGGCCGAGAAATTGGCCAGCATCGCGCGGGCGAGGCCGAGCGGGTCGAGTCCGAAATGGTCGTAGAAGCGCCGGTCCTCGGCCGACAGGAACGCGGCCTTGAGATGCGCGGGCATCTCGCTGAGCGCGAGGTGTTCGCCGAACGCCGATCCGCGCGAGGCGACGAGATTGCCCTCCGCGTCCACGAAGCTGACCGAAGGAATGCGGTTGAGCCGCGCGAGATCCATCGCCGGGTCCAGCCGCATCGTGAAATAGAGATAGAGGCCGAGGAACCCGGCGACGCCCAAGGCCGCGCCGCCGCCCGCGATCCACAGGAGCGCCCGCACGGCGGCGCGCAGCCGCGCCCGGCGCGGGTGTGGCGCTTCGTGTGCGTCGTCGGTCATGAAGCCGCGTCCCTCGGTTCCCGGGCCGATCTTGCGGCAATCGCCGCCATGAGGCCAGAGTCGCCCTTGGGTGAAGGTTGAATCGCCTGAAAAAGGCGGCATCAAGGCGAGGGGCGGGCGAATGCTCGGCGTTTGTTACTATCCCGAACAATGGCCGGAACGGATGTGGGCCGACGACGCGCGCCGCATGCGCCAGCTCGGGATTTCGGTCGTCCGCATCGGCGAATTCGCCTGGAGCTTCCTGGAGCCGGAACCCGGCCGCTACGACTTCGCCTGGCTCGACCGCGCCTTCGACACGCTCGCGCGGGAGAATCTGAACGTCGTTCTGGGAACGCCAACGGCGACGCCGCCGAAATGGCTCATCGACGCCGAACCCTCCATCCTCGCGCATGACGCCAGGGGCCGGCCGCGCCGCTTCGGCTCGCGCCGCCACTACTGCTTTTCGAGCGAACGCTACCGCGCCGAAAGCCGCCGCATCACCGAGGCGCTGGCGAAACGCTACGGCGCCCACCCCGCGCTGGTCGGCTGGCAGACGGACAACGAATTCGGCTGTCACAACACCACGCGGTCCTATTCGCCCGAGGCCGCGCGCGCCTTCCGCCGCTGGCTGCGCGAGCGTTATCAGGACGCGGACGCGCTAAACGCCGCCTGGGGCAATAGCTTCTGGAGCATGCGCCTGCGCGCCTTTGATGAAGCCGACTTGCCGATGCAGGCGGTGACGGAACTGAACCCCGCGCACCGCATGGCGTTTCATCGTTTCTCATCCGATCAGATCGCGGCCTTCAACCGCGAGCAGGTGGCGATCGTCCGCGCGCATTCGCCGGGCCGCTTCGTCACGCACAATTTCATGGGCGCGTTTCTGGAATTCGATCACTTCGACGTGGGCCGCGATCTCGATCTCGCGAGTTGGGATTCCTATCCGCTCGGCTTCACCGACACCGTGCCCTGGCTCGGCCTCGCGGATTGGGAGCGCGCGCGCTATCACGACACCGGCCATCCCGACATCGCCGCCTTCCATCACGATCTTTACCGCCGCGTGGGCCGCGGCCGGTTCTGGGTGATGGAGCAGCAGCCCGGCCCCGTGAACTGGGCGCTATGGAACCCCGCGCCGCACGCAGGGATGGTGCGCGCCTGGACATGGGAAGCTCTCGCGCATGGGGCTGAGGCCGTCTGTTATTTCCGCTGGCGGCAGGCGCCGTTCGCGCAGGAGCAGATGCACGCGGGACTGAAACGTCCCGATAATGTGCGCGATATCGGCGGCATGGAAGCGGCGACCGTCGCCTATGAACTGCAAGGCGACTGGTGGAAGGAGCTTGCGAAAACACCGCGCGCGCCCGCGCCCGTCGCGCTCGTATTCGACTATCCCGCCGCCTGGGCCTACGAGATTCAGCCGCAGGGCTTCGATCAAAGCTACTTCCCGCAGGTTTATGCGTGGTACGGCGCGCTACGCCGCTTAGGGCTCAACGTCGATATCGTCGCGCAGGGCGACGGCTTGAGCGCCTACAAGGCCGTGATCGTGCCGACGCTTCCCATCGTGACCGAGCGCGGCCGCGCCGCATTCGCCGCGTTCGAGGGGCCGCTTTTCTTCGGGCCGAGGTCCGGCGCCAAGACGCACGACATGACGATCCCGGAGGGCCTGCCGCCCGGTCCCTTGCGCGACATGCTGCCCATCAAGGTGACGCGCGTCGAAAGTCTAAGGCCCGGCGTCGTGCGTGCGCTCGGCTGGAACGGCGCGCATTTCGAAATCGGCGCGTGGGTCGAATGGATCGAACTGGGGCAAGGCCGGGCGCTGCCGCTCGCGCGTTTCGCCGACGGCCGCCCCGCGCTCGTCGAATGCAATCGCCAGCGGCTCTATCTGGCGTGCCAGCCGCCGCGCGATCTGATCGACGCGCTCGCCGCGGAGATCGTGAAGCGCGCGGGAATAAGGACGAGACCCGTCCCCGAGACGATGCGTCTCGTTCAGCGCGGCGATGTCGCCTTCGTCTTCAACTACGACGATGCGCCCGCCGATGCGCCCGCGCCGCCCGCGGCCAAATTCCTGCTGGGCGAGCGCACGCTCGCGCCCAAAGGCGGCCTCGCGGCCTGGCGTTGAAGAATTCTTGCGGCCGGTCCTTGCAAGCGCGACGCTCGTTCCCATCTTTCGTCCATCTCCGGAATTGTATCCAGACGAAACGAGGGGCCGATGACGCAGCCCGCGTTGACCGAGGCGCATGCGCGCGCCGCGCGCCGGCTCATGCGCGCCTTGAACAAGGCCGCGTGGCTGGTCAATCGCCGCCTCGACGCGGCGATGGCCGACGAGAGAAAGGACTTCGACGCCGCCGTGCGCTCGCTGAGCGTCGCGGCCGTCGC
>CAZMRN010000042.1:0-7730 GCA_964568575.1 uncultured Caulobacteraceae bacterium | reverse complement strand
GCGCGGGGACGTCCGGAGAAAAAGAGGAGGCCGCCCATGCGCGCGCCGAACTTGAACGCCGCCTCGATCGCCTCGCTGCCGGAGACGGCGCGCCGGAACTTCATTGAACGCCTGAGTGACGATGAGGCCCGCCGCCTGCTCGCCGACTGGCGCTTCTGGGCGCGGCCCGAGCAACTGCCGCCGCCCGGAGACTGGCGCACCTGGCTGTTTCTGGGCGGACGCGGCGCGGGAAAAACCCGCGCGGGCGCGGAGTTCGTCGCCGGGGAAGTGCGCCACGCCCGCGCGCGGCGCATCGCGCTCGTCGCCGAAACGCTGGCCGACGCGCGCGACGTGATGATCCGCGGACCGTCGGGCCTCATCGCCGTCGCAAGGACGTACGAGCGGCCGAAATTCGAGCCCTCGAAGCGCCTGCTCACCTGGCCGAACGGCGCGACCGCGCTCGCCTTTTCGGCGGAAGACCCGGACGCGTTGCGCGGCCCGCAATTCGATTGCGCCTGGGCCGACGAATTCGCCAAGTGGCGCTACATGGATGAGACCTGGTCGATGCTGCAATTGGGATTGCGTTTGGGCGAACGGCCGCGCGCGGTCGTGACGACGACGCCGCGCAACCGCCCGCCTTTGATCGCGCTTCTGACCGATCCCGCCACCGCGACGACGCGCGCGAAGACGAGCGCCAACGCCGCCAATCTCGCGCCGTCGTTTCTCGCCTTCGTGCATGAGCGTTACGCGGGGACCCGGCTCGGCAGGCAGGAACTGGAAGGCGAACTGCTCGTCGATGTCGCGGGCGCGCTTTGGACGCGCGAGATGCTGGAAGCGGCCCGCGTGCGCGCCGCGCCGTCGCTCGTGCGCGTCGTCGTCGCCGTCGATCCCACGGTCGGCAACGGCGAAAGCCGGCGGGATTCCTGCGGCATTATTGCCGCCGGTCTCGGTGCGGATAAAGTCTTCTATGTGCTCGCGGACCGCACGCAGCCGGGCCTCTCGCCCGCCGCCTGGGCCGCGCGCGCCATCGAGACGTTTCGCATGTTTGAGGCAGACCGCATCGTCGCCGAGGCGAACCAGGGCGGCGATCTCGTGCGCGAAGTCTTCCGCCGCACCGATTCCGCCGTGCCCGTCACGCTCGTGCACGCACGGCGCGGCAAGGCGGTGCGCGCCGAACCCATCGCCGCGCTTTATGAACAAGGCCGCGTGAAACACGTGGGCGTGTTCGCCGAACTGGAAGATCAGATGTGCGCCTTCTCGCGCATCGCCCGCTTCGACGAGAGCCCCGACCGCGTGGACGCGCTCGTCTGGGCGCTCACGGAATTGAGCGCGACCGCCGCGATGGCGGCCCCGCGCCTGCGCCCCCTCTAACGAAAACGGAAAGAGCGACGATGCAAGCACCCGCATTCTGGCGGCGCTTTTGGCCGCGCGCGGCCGAGACGAAGGCGAGCGCCACGGGCGCGCTGCTCCTGGAGCTTCGGGGCCGCCCGGTCTGGACGCCGCGCGACTACGCCGCGCTTGCGCGCGAAGGCTTCATGAAGAACGCCGTCGCCTATCGCTGCGTGCGCTTCATCGCGGAGACGGCGGCGTCCGTTCCCTGGCTCGCCTATGAAGGCGAGACGGAACTCGACCGCCATCCGCTGCTCGATCTCCTCGCGCATCCCAATCCCGCGCAGGGCGGCGCGACGCTGCTGGAGTGCTGGTACGGCTTTCTTCAGGCGGCGGGCAATGCCTACATGGAAGCCGTGACGGTCGAGGGCGAACCGCGCGAACTTTACGTGCTGCGACCCGACCGCGTGAAAATCGTGCCCGGCGCGCGCGGATGGCCGGAAGCCTATGAATACAGCGCGGGTGGCCGCAGCGTCGTTTTCGCGCGCGATGGCGAAACCGGCTTCAGCCCGGTGCTGCATCTCTCGCTCTTCCATCCGCTGAACGACTATTACGGGCTCAGCCCGCTCGAAGCCGCCGCCGCCGCCATCGACGTCCACAACGCCGCCAGCGCCTGGAACAAGGCTTTGCTCGACAACGCCGCGCGGCCCTCCGGCGCGCTCGTCTACAAGGGTCCCGACGGCGCGGGCGGCCTGACCGGCGCGCAATTCGAGAACCTGAAGTCGCAGCTGGAAGAGGCGTACACCGGCCCCGCGAACGCGGGCCGCCCGCTGCTGCTCGAAGGCGGTCTCGACTGGAAGCCGATGAGCCTCTCGCCCGCCGACATGGATTTCATCAACGCCAAACACGTCGCCGCGCGCGAGATCGCGCTGGCCTTCGGCGTGCCGCCGCAACTGCTCGGCATTCCGGGCGACGCGACTTATGCGAATTACCGCGAGGCCAATCAGGCGTTCTGGCGTCACACCATCGTGCCGCTCGTCGCCAAGTCCGCGCAGGCGATGACGAACTGGCTGGGCGGCCTTTACGGCGCGCCCGTGCGTCTCGCGCCCGATTGGGATCAGGTCGAGGCCCTCGCTCTGGAACGCGAGGCGCTCTGGGCCCGCGTCAACGCCGCGTCGTTCCTGACCGGGGACGAAAAGCGCGCCGCCGTCGGTTACGGCGCGAAGGAGGCGGGTTGATGCGCGCGGCCTTCGCGCCCGATCGCCTGAAGGAGGGCGAATTCTGCGGCTACGCCACCATCTTCGGCGCGCGCGACGAAGCGAACGATGTCGTCGCGCCCGGCGCATTCCGCCGCAGCCTGCGCGCGAAAAGCCCCGCGCAGGTGAAGCTGCTCTATCAGCACCGCACGAACGATCCCGTCGGCGTGTGGCGCACGATCGTGGAGGACGCGCGCGGTCTCTTCGTTCGCGGCGCGCTCGTGATGTCCGTGCCGCGCGCCCGCGACGTGTGGGAGCTGATGCGCGCGGGCGCGGTCGACGGGCTCTCCATCGGCTTTCGCGCCGTGCGCCGCCGCAAGGACGAACGGACCGGCGCGCGCCTTCTTCTGGACCTCGATCTTTTCGAAATCTCGATCGTGACCTTCCCGATGCTTCCGCAAGCGCGCGTGAACGCCGTGAAGGCGCGTTGTCGGCCGCCTGGCCATATCTGACCCCCAAAGGAGACATGACGATGCAAATCGAAACGGGCGGCATGGCGCCGTTCGAAAACAAGGCGCTTGCCGGGGACGCCGCGCCGCAATCGCGCGACCTGCTTGACGCATTCGACGAATTCCTGGGCGCGTTCGAGGACTTCAAGCGCGCGAACGACGAACGCCTCGCCGAGATCGAGCGCCGCACCGCGCCCGACGGCCGCGACGCAGGTCGCGGCTTTTTTCGGCGGCGCGACGAACGCGCATTTCGTGACGGCGGGAACGAGCGTCACCTATTCAGGTCCTGCCGATTGGGGCTATCGACGCTTCGTGCTCCACTACGCGCATCTGGCGAAGGCGGCGGGCGGAGTCGATGCGTTCCTCATCGGAACGGAGATGCGCGGCCTCACGCAGGTGCGCTCCTCCGCGACCGCCTATCCCGCCGTCGCCGAATTGCAGGCGCTCGCGGGCGACGTGCGCACCGTGCTTGGCGTGGGAACGAAACTCTCCTACGCGGCCGATTGGTCGGAATATGCTTGCCATCGCCCCGGCGACGGATCGGGCGACGTGTTCTTCAATCTCGATCCGCTCTGGAGCGATCCCAACATCGACTTCATCGCCGTCGACTTCTACGCGCCGCTCGCCGATTGGCGCGACGGCCCGCATCTCGATGTCGGGGATTGGCCCTCGATCCACGATCGCGCCTATTTGCAGGCGAATGTGGAAGGCGGCGAGGATTACGATTGGTTCTACGCGAACGCCGCCGCCCGCGACGCGCAGGACCGCGCGCCCATCGTCGGCGGCGCCTATGGCGAACCGTGGATCTATCGCGCGAAGGACATTCGCGCCTGGTGGTCGAACGCGCATCACGACCGCCCGGCGGGCGTGCGCAGCGCATCCGCGACCGGCTGGGCGCCGCAGTCGAAACCCGTCTGGTTCACGGAACTGGGCTGCCCCGCGGTCGATAAGGGCGCGAACCAGCCTTACGTGTTCCACGATGCGAAATCGTCCGAGGGCGGATGGCCCGTCTATTCGAACGGACGGCGCGACGATCTCATCCAGCGCCGCTACATCGAGGCGCTGCTCGACTATTGGTCGCCCGCGAACGGCAACAATCCCGTTTCCGCCGTGTACGGCGCGCCGATGATCGACGTCGCGAACGCCCATGCCTGGGCGTGGGACGCGCGACCCTTTCCGGATTTTCCGCTGCGCACGGAGATCTGGCGCGACGCCCCCAATTGGGCGGGCGGGCACTGGCTCACCGGGCGTTTGGGGCAGATGAGCCTCGCCGATCTCGTAACCGCGCTCTGCGCGCCGGTCGGCATCGTGCCGGACGTGTCGGGCCTCAACGGTCTCGTCGACGGTTACGTGCTCGATCGCGTGATGTCGCCGCGCGACGCGCTGGAGCCGCTGATGCTCGCCTTCGCTTTCGATGCGCTCGAAAGCGAGGGCGCGATACGCTTCCGGATGCGCGGAAATCCGTCCGTCGCCACGCTCGCGCGTGACGATCTCGCCGAGATGGAAGAGGGAAAGCCCACGCACAGCCTCATGCGCGCGCAGGAGACGGACCTGCCGCGCGCCGCGCTCATCAGCTTCATCGAGTCGCTGTCCGACTACCGTCAGGCGGCGGTCGAAACGCGCCGTCTGTCGGTGAAGAGCGATCGCGTCGCGCGCGCCGAATTGCCCATCGTGATGGAGCAAGCCCGCGCGCAGGGCATCGCCGACGCATGGGTCATGGAGACGTGGATGGCGCGCGAGCGCCTGGAGTTCGCGCTGCCGCCCGCGCGCCTGGCGCTCGAACCGGGCGATACGGTCACGCTCGATCTCGGCGGCCTCAGTTTCGATGCGCGTGTGATCGAGGCGACGGACGCGCACACGCGCCTGCTGTCCGCCGTCGCGACGGACGCGGGGCTCTACGACATCGTGCCGGGGCCGGGGCGCGGTCTCGCCTCCAGTCCCGCGCCGTTCTATGGCGCAGCGGTGCTGGCGTTCATGGATCTGCCCTTGCTGACCGGCGCGGAGACGCCGCACGCGCCGCGCGTCGCCGCCTACGCGAAGCCGTGGCCGGGCACGATTGCGATCTATCGCGGCACGGGCGAGGACGGTTTCGTTCTGAACGCGACGGTCGGAACGCGCTCGATCCTCGGCGAGACGATCACGGATTTCTACGCCGGCGCGACCGGGCGCTGGGACGAGGGCAATCTGCTTTGGGTGCGCGTCTATGGAGGCGAACTGCAATCGCGCGCGCGCGGTGATGTGCTGAACGGCGCGAACGCGCTGGCCGTCGGGAACGCGGACGGCGATTGGGAAGTCGTCCAGTTCACGAACGCCGAGCTCGTCGATACGAACACCTATAAGCTCTCGGGCTTTCTGCGCGGTCAGGCGGGCACGGAAGGCGCGATGCGCGATCCCGTCGCGTCGGGCGCGCGCGTGGCGCTGCTGAACGGGGCGGTACGGGAACTCGCGCTGACCCTCGACGAGCGCAATCTGCCGTTCGACTGGCGCTACGGGCCGCAGCGTCTGTTTCAGAGCGATCCCGCCTACGTCACCGAAACGCGCGCCTTCGCGGGCATCGGGCTTCGTCCTTTGAGTCCCGTGCATGTGCGCGCGGTGAAGGACGGCGGCACGGGCGATCTCGCGATCGCCTGGACGCGCCGCACGCGCCTCGGCGGCGATCAGTGGGAGGCGAGCGACGTGCCGCTCGGCGAGGCGTTCGAACGCTACGCGCTCGACATTCTCGACGGCGTGACGGTCAAGCGCACGCTGACGGTCTCATCGCCCGCCGCTACCTACGCCGCCGCCGACCAGACCGCCGATTTCGGCGGGCCCGCGCCGTCGCCGTTGAGCGTCCGCGTCGCGCAGGTGAGCGAGATCTTCGGCCCCGGCCAGCCGCGCGCGGCGACGCTCTATTTTTAGAGCGCGATCCGGTGCGTTAAGGCGGAGTCCCGCTTCGGCACGGCGGAGAAGGTTACTCACAGGTAATGATTCCAGGTTGGTTCGCGTTTTGTGCGCATCTGTGCCTCTCAATGTCCGAGGACGCCCTAAGATTGCGCCCGCGCTGGCGAGCGGCCACACTCGCCGCTCACCTTGAAGAACGATCCCCGCCCGTGCCGCGCTTCCGCTTCGACCCGCTCGAACTCCCCCCCGAAACCGACGCCCTTCGGCGCGAGGTCCGCGCCTTCCTGAAGGACGAGGTTGCGCGCATCGCGCCCGAGATTCGCGCGCAGTCCTGGAGCGCCTCCGACCCCGGCTTCTCGCGCCGTCTCGCCGCGCGCGGCTGGATCGCGATGACCTGGCCGAAGAAATACGGCGGCCACGAACGCACGCATCTCGAACGCTACGTCGTTCTTGAAGAGTTGTTGAGCGCGGGCGCGCCCGTGGGCGCGCACTGGATCGCCGACCGCCAGAGCGGCCCCTTGCTCATGCGCTTCGGGACGCAGGCGCAGCGCGACGCCTATCTGCCGCGCATCGCGCGCGGCGAACTTTTCTTCTGCATCGGCATGAGCGAGCCGGATTCCGGCTCCGATCTCGCGAGCGTGCGCACGCGCGCCGAGCGCACCGACGATGGCTGGCGCATCAACGGCACGAAGCTGTGGACCTCGGGCGCGCAGCGCGCGCAGATGATGATCGGGCTCTTCCGCACCTCGGCGTCCGAAAAGCACGGCGGCCTCACGCAATTCCTCGTCGATATGAAAACGCCGGGCATCACCGTGCGGCCCGTGCGCGACCTGTCCGGCTCCGCGCATTTCAACGAAGTCGTGTTCGACAACGCGCTTCTGCCGCACGATGCGGTGATCGGCGGAGAAGGGCAGGGCTGGGCGCAGGTGACGGCGGAACTCGCCTTCGAGCGGTCCGGCCCCGAGCGCCTTCTGTCCAGTTACCGCCTCGTATTCGAGATGCTGCGCGAATTGTCGGGCAAGGCCGATAAGATGCAGAAAGTCGCCATCGGCCGCATCGTCGCGCATCTCGTCACCTTGCGCCGCATGTCGCTGAGCGTCGCGGGAATGCTCGCCAAGGGCGAGGACCCCAGCCTGGAGGCGACGGTCGTGAAGGACCTGGGCGCGGTCTTCGAGCAGGAAATTCCGAACATCGCGCATCAGATTCTGGAGCGGAACGGACGCGGCGAGGATTACCTGCGCGTGCTCGATATGCTTACCATGATCGCGCCCTCGTTTTCGCTGCGCGGCGGCACCCGCGAAATCCTGCGAGGCATCATCGCCCGCGGATTGGGATTGAGGTAGGCCCATGAGCGAGACGCGCGGCCTCCTCGCCGAAACCCTCGACAAACTCTTCGCCAGCGAAGTGACGCTCGACGTGCTGCGCAAGGCGGAGGCGGGCGTCACGCCCGCGAACCTGGCGGATCGCATCGCCGCGCTCGGTCTCGACGACATCTTCAAGGGCGGAAGCGACGATCCCTGGCGCGACGCCTTCGTCGTGCTGACGGCGCTCGGGCGCTATGCCGTGCCGCTGCCCGTCGCGGAGGGCGTGATGGCTCCCGCGCCGCTCGACCCGCATCTGAAAGGCGCCGCCATGCGCGCGGCGCAGATGGCGGGCGCGATCGAACGCGCGCTCGACATTACGGTCGAATACGCCCGCGCGCGCGTTCAATTCGGCAAGCCCATCGGGTCGTTTCAGGCGATCCAGCAGCAGCTCGCCATCGCCGCCGGACAATCCGCCGCCGCGAGCGCCGCGGCCGCGGCGGCGTTCGAGACGCTCGCGCGCGAGGAAGACCCCT
>CAZMRN010000041.1:0-10855 GCA_964568575.1 uncultured Caulobacteraceae bacterium | reverse complement strand
CCTCAAGCACCGGCGCGCCGCAGCGCTGCGCGAGCGCACGGCCGCGCGCCTTGTCGCCAAAAGCGGCGAGCGATTCCGGGCTTGGACCGATGAACAGCAGTCCCGCATCGGCGCAGGCCTGCGCGAACGCGGCTTGTTCGGACAAGAACCCATAACCGGGATGCACGGCGTCGCACCCATGCGCATGCGCCGCTGCGATGATCGCTGCGCTGTCGAGATAGGCGCGCGCGCCTAAGCCCGGCAGCAGGGCGGCTTCGTCGCCGGCGCGGCGATGCAGGGAGTTCGCATCGTCGGCGGGATGCGCCATGACGGCGCAGATGCGCAGCGCGTCACAGGCGCGGGCGATGCGGATGGCGATTTCGCCGCGATTGGCGATGAGGATTTTCTGGATGCCCATGCCGCATGGCATAGGCAAGCTTGCACTGCGGCGCAATGATGTCGGACGTTGACGCAACGCTCAGGGCGCGGCGGAGGCCTCGCGCAAAAAGTCCAGCACAGCAGCGCGATACGCTGCGGGATCTGCGCGCAGACCGTCGCAATGCGCCGCGTTCGGCAGGGAGACGAGGCGCGCCGTGTGGCCTGCCGCTCGGGCAAGGTCGCGGCCGTGATAAGGCGGCGTGACCGCGTCGCGCGCGCCATGCAGGATCAGGATCGGCCGCGGCGCGATCTGCGCGATCACGTCAACGGGCGCTGTCAGCGGGCCAACGCCCCCAAGCCGTCGACCAAGCGCGACGATCGCGGTCCCTAACGGCGCTGCGACCGCGCGCGGCGCAAGTCCCCCGAAGCGCGCTTGAACGATGTCGGCGCCATAATCCGGAAAGCTCTTCAACGCGCATTCGAGCATCAGGCCATCGATCCCGCGGTCGCGCGCGGCGGCCAGAACCGCCGCCGATGCGCCGAGCGACCATCCCGCGAGCACGACGCGGCGATACCCGAACGCACGCCCCGCCTCCGCCGCGGCGAGCGCGTCCTCGGCCTCGCGCATCGCCAAGCCATTGCCCAGGCCTTGCCCGTCGCTCTCGCCTGCCCCGCGCAAATCGATGAGCAGCGCCGCAGCGCCCGCCTCGCGCCACACCTGCGCATGCGGCAGCGCCATATGTCGATCGCCGCCTCGGCCATGGATGGCGACGACGATCAAGTCTTTGGCATTGTCGCGGGCCGGAACGAGCCAACCGCGCAGACGTTCGCCCGGAGCGGCGGCGAACGCCACCTCGCTGAACGACGCGCCGAAAGCCGAACGCGGCGTCAAGCGCGCGAGCGCGGGATCGACGGACGACGCCGGCCGCATCAACGCCGCCGCGTCGCGCCAAATCATGGCCCCAAGCGCCATCGCGGCGACGGCCAGGATGACGAGAAGGATAAGCACGCGCACGGCGCCGTCAGCCCGCCGTTTCGAGAACGCGCGCCGGCGCCTCGCCCGCATCGAGCGTCTTGAGCCTATTCTTCAGGTGAAACGCGATGACGTCGATCGCCGGCGCGCTGAACAGGGTTTCGTGCGACGCGGGCGCGTCGATCACGTCGATCGCCCCGGTCGTGCGCGCGCGCCAGCCCAGCGCATCGCCCGCCCGCACATAGAGGATCGCCGCTTGCGTTGCGCGGAACAGTAGAATGTCAACGTCGAGCGTGGGCGCGACATACGCGCTCTGCGCCGCCGCATAAGCATCCCACAGGGTGCGCGCCGCGCGCTCGATCGGCGACGGCTCCTCGATCGGCCTGCGCAAAACAATGCGCGCGAACGCGGCGTCCCCGCCCAGCGCGCGAAGCTTGTTGCGCGGCCACCGCAACAGAAATTGCGGATCGAGACGCAAGACCGATCGCGCCTTGTCGAGAACGCTGATTTTTGCGCGCGCCGCCTCCGGCTCCAGCGTATCGAACATCACGACACAAGCGATCCGCTCGCCGCAAGCGAGAAATTGCCGCGCCATTTCGAAAGCGATGACGCCGCCGCCGGAATAGCCCGCGAGCGTGTAAGGACCATGCGGCTGCACGGTGCGGATCGCGGCGCAATACGCCGCAGCCATTTCAGCGATGCTCTCGTGCGGCGGCGCTGCGCCGTCCACGCCGCGCGCCTGCAGCGCGTAAAACGGCCGATCCGCCCCGAGGCGATCGGACAGCGGCTTGAACAGAACCACATTGCCTTCCGCCCCGTGGACGCAAAAGAACGGCGTCTTGCCGGGCTTGCCGGCGTTTATGCGCACCAGCGGCGACCAAGCCTGGCGGGCCCTCTCTGCGGCGGCATCCGTGCGGGAGGTATCGGCCGGCGCCTTCTCGTCGCCGGCCAAGGCGCGCACCAGCGCTGCAAGTTCGCGAATGGTCGGGGTCTGGAACAGGTCGCTCAAGGCCAGATCGACGCCCATTTCCTTTCGAATTTTCGCAAACAAGCGCACGCCGGTCAGCGAGCCGCCGCCAAAGGCCAGAAATTCGTCTGTCGGCGCTACGGACGGCACGCCCAGAATATCGGCGCACCAGGCCGCGATCCGCGCCTCGTATGGATCCTCGATCGCCGGCGCAGGGCGGCCGCCCACCGCCGCGGCGCGCGCAGGCGCGGTGCGATAGGCTGCGCGCAAAGCCGGCAATGGAATGGATGAGACGATCACGCGCCGTCCCGGCGCCGCAAGCGCGCGCGCAAAGGCGTCGGGCGCGTCGTCGCCGCGCAAACCGCAGGCCAACATGCGATCAAACAGCGGCGCGTCGGGATCGATGGCGGCTTGCGCGAGATGGGCCGACGACAGCGCTGCAGCCTCGACGCGCCGCAGAGTCAAGCCGCGCATCTCGGCCAAAACGCCGCCGCGCGCATCGGTAAAGCGCACATCGAACGTGGCGAGGTCGCCGTCGCGTGACGGCCGCGCTTGGGCGACAGCCTTGTAGCGTGCAGGCAATGCGGCATAGACCGCCAGAGACTCCAGCGAGACGGGAGCGAAGATTTTCTCGTCGCCTTCGAGGTCGAGCGCAAACAGGCCGACGGTCATCGCCACGTCCAGCGTAGCGGGATGCAGCGGATGCGACTCACGGTCTGCGTCGAAGCGCGTCGGCAACACGATCTCGCCGCCGGCCGCGTCAAGCGAACGCCACGCCTCCGTCAGACACCCCCAACGCGGGCCGAACGCGACGCCGCGGTCAGCGAGGCTGAGGCGCGCCTGCTCGATCGGCGCCAACGCGCGAACGTCGCGCGCGGCGCGCTGTCGCGGCGGCGGCGTCTGCAACGTCGCTTCGAAATGCAGGGTCCACGCTTCTGCCGGCGCCCGCCGGCTCTCGATGGCGATGCGCGCCTTGCCGTTCTGCGGCGCGTGCAGCGTCGTGCGCACTGCGCGCGGCGCATCGGATGCGAACGTCAGGGGCGCCAGGAAATTCGCGTCACGGATTTCGACGGCGCCGCGCCACGACGCGGCTTTGGCCGCGGCCATGCAGGCGTCGAAATAGGCGGCGCCGGGCAACACGGCGCGACCGGCGACGCGATGTTCGTCAAGCGCCCAGAGCCGCGACGGACGAATGCGCGCGGTGAACACATCGGCCCCGCCGTTGCGCGTGCGGTGGCCCAGCAAGGGATGCGCCATGCGCGCGCCGTTAGGCGCAGGCGCCGTCTGTCGCGCCGCCATCCCGATATCGGCCCACACGCCCCACGCCATCGACAGTCCGTCGGCGCGCGAGTCTGCGAGCGCATCGAGCGCGGCGTTGGCGCCGGCATAGTCGCACTGCCCCGGCGGCCCGATCAGCGCGCTGGTCGAGGAGAACACGCCGAACACATTCAGCGTCCGGTCGCGCAACGCGTCGTGCAGAGCGAAGGCGCCGGTCATCTTGGCGGCGATCACCGCGTGCGCCGAGGCGATCGTCTTGGAAGCGGCGACAGCGTCGTCGATCGCCCCGGACAGATGAAACACGCCGTCCAGCGGGCCGAATTCGGCCTCGGCCGCGGCTATTGCGCGACGCGCCGCGTCGGCATCGACAAGATCGGCGGCCACGACGTGCGCTGCGCCCCCTTGCGCTTCGATCGCCAAGAGCGCGCGCACACGCTCGGCGCGCAGGCTGTCGTCATCGGAAACGGCGATGCGCCGCCAGGCGCTGCGTTCCGGAAAATCATCGCGCGTCGTGAACACGAGGCGCGCCTGGCATGTGCGCGCCAGATATGCGGCGAACGTCAGCCCCAATTCGCCGAGACCGCCGGAGATCAGATAGGTCCCGCGCGCGCGCAGGCGCGGCGCGCGGTCATCGCTCTTGCGCGATGCGGCTTCGCCCAGCGTCCAGCGCCCATCGGCGCGCAGCGCCGCGAGCGTTTGCGCGTCCCGGCCAAGGCAGGATGCGATGATCGCCTCCGCCGCCGCATCGGCCGCCACGTCAGCGCCGACATCGATCAGCGACGCCGACAGGCCCGGCATTTCGCGCGGCAGCACGCGCACTGGTCCCACCAGCAGAGCGCGCTCAGGATGCGGGATCGGCTCGCCATGCGTGGAAAACACGCCGCGCGTCGCAACGCACAGCGCGCGTTCGCCATCCCAGCCGTTCAACTCCATCGCCTGCCCCAACAGCAGCAGACTGTCGAACCCGAGCGGTTGGGCGACATGGCCGTCATAGGCTGGGGCTTGGAGCGACCAGGCGTGCACGATTGCGCCAGGACGACCGGCCGCGTCGAGATGCGTGATCAGCTTGGCGAAATCCTCGGCGTCGCCGGGACGCAGCGTCGCCGCGTCACGCGACAGCATAAAGCTGTCGCCCGGCCGCGCGGCGAACACGGTCGCGCCCTTGGCGCGCAATGCTTCGACAAGCGCAGCGCCGATCGCATCGTCGCCGGCGAGCACGAGCCAAGGCGCGGCCGCGACGTCGGTCGCTATGGCGGGCGTCGGATTGCGCGACCAGACCGGCGCGCTCACCCAGGACGCGCTGTCCGGCGCACGCGCGATGACTGGCGCGCTCTCCGTTGCGGCGGTCGTCGTCGCCGCCTTCGGCGGATCGATCCAATAGGGCGTGCGCGCAAAGCCATATGTTGGCGCAGGCGCGCGTTGTCCCTGCTGCGCGCGCAGCGCCGCCAAGTCAATCGGCGCGCCATTGGCCCACAGCGCGCCGGCGGCCGCGCGCGCGTACACGACATCGTCGTTGCGCACGCCGGGCGGCCCCATGCTGGCGATGATCGCCGCCGGCTCGTGTTTGGCGCGCGCGAGCCGCGCCAAGGCGCTCAGCGCCTGCCCAGGCCCGACCTCGAGCAGGATGACACCAGGGTGATCCAGCGCAGCGGCGAGCCCGTCGCGAAAGCGCACGGCGCCGCGCAATTGACGCACCCAATACTCGGCCTGCGCCGGTTCATCCGGCGTCATCCAGGCGCCGGACAAGTTCGACATCATCGGAACCGCCGCCCGCTGCAGCGAAAGCCCTTCCAGATGCGCGCGGTAGCGCGGCAGGAACGGATCCAAGAGCCGCGAATGCGCCGCCACGTCGATCCGCACGCGGGCATGATCGATCGCTTCCCGCTCCAGCGTCTGCTGGAACGCATCCAACGCGTCGTTCGCGCCGCCGACGACGACGAGATCGTCGCTGTTGATCACCGCGATGTCGAGCGCATCCGGGAGAAGCTTCCGCACAGCTTGTTCCGAAGCGCGCACGCTGACCATGCCGCTGCGCGGCGCTGCGGCGAAGATTTGACCGCGCAGCGCGACCGCGGCGAGCGCGTCCTCAAGCCGCATCACGCCTGCAACCGCGGCGGCGGCGTACTCGCCGAGGCTGTGGCCGATCACGCCGGAAGGCGTCACGCCCCAGGACCGCCACAGCTGCGCCATCGCGTATTCGACAATGAACACCGACAACACCGCGTGCAGCGGTTGCGCCAGTGCGGCGGCCGCGCCGGCGTCATCCGGCGCGCGCTCAAACATCAGCGTGCGAAGGTCGTTCGGCGCCGATTCGGGCAATGCTGCAAAGCACGCCTCAACCGCCGCCTTGAACACGGGTTCGCCGTCATACAAGGCCCGCCCCGCGCCGGGATATTGCGCGCCTCCGCCGGGAAACATGAAGATGACGCGGGCGGGCTGCTCCTCGCAACGCCCCTGGGCGACGCGCTGCGGCGCATTTCCGCGCGCCGCCGCATGCAAGTCGCCGGCGTCGGCGCCGATCAGCGCCATGCGATGAGAAAAATGTTTGCGGCCGACATCGGTGGTGAAGGCCGCGTCGCAGGCGTTGAACTCGGCGGGAGCGTCGGCGAGATGGGCCGCCCATTTCGCGCGCAAAACTTCAAGCGCCTCCGGCGTCTTCCCCGACAGCAGCACAAGCTGCGGCGCGCGCGGCGCAGGCGTCGGCGCGCGCGCCGGCGCCTCCTCCAGCACGACGTGCGCATTGGTCCCGCCGACTCCGAGCGAATTGACCGCCGCACGTCGCGGGCGTGCGCCCCGGCGCCAGTCGCGCGGCGCCGACAGCACCGTGAACGGCGAGGACTTGAAGTCAAAGCGCGTGTTCGGCGTCTTGAAGTGCAGCGTCTTCGGCAGGCGCTCATGACGCAGCGCAAGCGCCGCCTTGATCAAGGACGCAACGCCCGCCGCCGTGTCGAGATGGCCGATATTGGGTTTGACCGAACCCACCAGAACCGAACCGTTCGGCGCGCCTTCATAGGCCTGCTGAAGAGCTGCGAGTTCGATGGGATCGCCGATGCGCGTCCCGGTGCCGTGCGCTTCGATGTAATCGACGCTGGCGGGATCGACCTGCGCGATCGCCAAGGCCTCCGCGGCGGCGCGCGCCTGGCCCTCGACGCTCGGCGCCAGATAGCCTGCCTTGCCCGCACCGTCATTGTTGACCGCCGAGCCGCGAATGACCGCATAAATGTGGTCATGGTCGCGCACTGCGTCTTCCAAACGGCGCAGCACGACGACGCCAGCGCCGCTGCCGAACACCGTCCCGTCGCCGGAGTCATCGAAGGCGCGGCACTGGCCGGTCGACGACAACACTTCGCCTTCCGCGTAACGATAGCCGAGGCCATGCGGCGTTTCGATCGTGACGCCGCCGGCGAGCGCCATATCGCATTCGCGCGACAGCAGGCTTTGGCAGGCCATATGGACGGCGACGAGCGATGTCGAACACGCCGTCTGCACCCCAACGCTCGGGCCCTGGAGGTCGAGCAGATAAGATACGCGCGTGGTCAGGAAATCCTTGTCGTTGCCGGTGTGGCGCAACAGGAACATGCCGACCTGTTCGACGAGCTCACGGTTCGTCATCAGGTTGCGCGCGAAATAGCTCTGCATGCCGCAGCCGGCGAACACGCCGATTGCGCCGTCGAAGCGGGCGGGCGTGTGGCCGCCATCTTCCAGCGCCTCCCAGCACGCTTCGAGAAAATGCCGGTGTTGGGGATCTAGGATCGCGGCCTCGCGCGGCGTGAAGCCGAAGAAGCCCGCGTCGAAGCACGCCACGTCCGGCAACGGCATCGTCGCGCGCACATAGTGCGGATCGGCGAGCGCCGCGGGGCTTTCGCCCGCGGCAAGCAACGCTTCGTCTGAGGGCCGCACGGTCGCATCGCGGCCCTCGTCGATCATGCGCCAAAAATCGCGCGCAGTGCGCCCGCCAGAAAAGCGCGCCGCAAGGCCGACGATGGCGATCGCGCCAGGGGGAAGCATCGCAGTCGACATCGCGGGCTAGTCGTTCGACGCTGCGCGCGAACGCGCCGCGAGCCGCGCTTTGGCGCGATCGGCGCCGCGGAAAACGGCTGCGCCGGCCTGCTCGCCGGCGCCGTCGAGGTGGCGCGCGAGATCGCGCACCGTGGGGAACCGGAACATGTCGGTGATGGCCATCTCCAGCCCGAGTTCGGCGCGAATGCGGCGCTGCACCTGCACCGCCGACAGCGAATGCCCGCCGAGATCGAAGAAATTCTGCGCCGCGCCGATCCGCTCAAGGCCCAGGCATTCGCGCCAGATGCGCGCGATCGCGCCCTCAAGGCCCTCGCTGGGCGCAATCTCCAATTCGATCACCGCCGCGTTCGGCGCCGGCAGCGCCTTGCGGTCGATCTTGCCGTTCGGCGTCATCGGCCAGGTCTGCAGCCGCACCAGCGCGCTCGGACGCATGATCTCCGGCAATGTCGCCGCGAGCGCTGTGCGCAGCGCGCGCTCCTCCACGACCACGCCGGGCTTGACGCTGTAGTAGCCGACAAGCCGCACGTCGCCGGGCGTGTCCTCGCGCGCTGCGACGACGGCGTGCGCGACGCCTTCGCAGGCGGCCAGCGTCGCCTCGATTTCGCCGAGTTCGATCCGGTGGCCGCGCAGCTTCACCTGATGATCGATGCGGCCAAGGAAATCCAGATGACCCGCGCCGTCGCGGCGCACGAGGTCGCCGGTGCGATTATAGCGCACGCCATCGAGCGTAACGAAACGCTCCGCCGTCAGATCCGCACGGCGCCAATAGCCGCGCGCGAGGCCCTCGCCTGCGATCCACAATTCGCCTGGCGCATAGGCCGGACGCGCGCGTCCGTCGGCGCCTGCGACGCGCAGCGTCGTGTTTGCGATCGGTGAACCGAGATGCACCCGCGCACGCGTAACGTCGGCGACGCTCGACCAGATCGGCGTCTCCGTCGGGCCGTACATGTTGAGCAGCGTCGCGCTGTCCGGCAGAAGCGCTTTGATCTCATCGGCCAGCGCCTGCGGCAACGCTTCGCCGCCAACCATCATCGTCTTAAGGCGCGCCAACGCGCCGCGCGCATTGGGCTGGCTCACGATCATTGAGGCCATGCTCGGCGTACATTGAAAATGCGTAGCGCCGAAATGCTCGAGATCGTCGGCGACGGAGACATCGGCCTTCACCGCCACAGTGGCGCAGGCCGCATCCATCACCGCCTTCAGATTTGGGAGATGCGCCAGGACCGTCTCCGCTGCGACGCCGAAATCGATCAGACAGGCGATCTCGTCGACGTCGATGTCGGCGATGGCCTGCGTCATCGCCAGACACGTGTCTTGCGCGCCGAACAGGCCGCTGGTGTGGAAATACCGATCGAAGGCGTGGTCGAGAAGCGCGTCCAGCTCTTCCGGCGTCATCGGTTCGTCTTTGAGGATTTCCGCCGCCGACTTGCCCGATGCGCGCGCCTTCTCAACGATGGTGGGAAAGCTGTACGAGGCGTCGCGGACCAGATCGAAGGCGTTCGAGAGATAGCGCTTCATCGGCGCGCGCACGATCTCGCGCACCGCCGCGTCGCTGTCGCCGACGAAGCTGTGCGCCATCAGCGTCACGCGGCCGCGCCCGGCGTGGCCGGCCATGCGCCAGGCCTCGCGATAGCGGCGCACATTCTCGCCCACTTCAGCGAGGCTCATGCCGAGCATATGCGTCAACACATTGACGCCGCGCCGGCCGGCCTCCTCGAACGTTTCAGGACTTTTCGCAGCCGTCAGCCAGACGGGCAATTCGCGCTGCACGGGGCGCGGCAGCGTTCGCGTTTCAATGAGGGCGCCGTTGGAGTCAGGAAAGCGCACCGCGTCGCCGCGCCACAGCGCACGCACCTCGTCCATCCGCGACAGCATGACCGCCTTGCGATCGTGAAAATCCTGCGGCGCGAGAACGAAATCATGCGGCTGCCAGCCGGAGGCGAACGCAAGGCCGACGCGCCCGTTCGACATCACGTCGACCACCGACCATTCCTCCGCCACGCGGATCGGGGAATGCAGCGGCAGCACGCAACTGCCCGCGCGCAACTGCACGCGCCGGGTCATGGCGGACAAGGCGGCGGCGGTTACGGCGGGATTGGGATAAGGCGCGCCGAAGGGGTGGAAATGCCGCTCAGGCGTCCACACCGCCTCGAAGCCGTTGGCGTCGGCGAATTTCGCGCCCTCGAACAGCAGGCGGTACGGATCGGCGGCGTCGGGCGCGGCGGCGGCGAAATAGAACAGGCTGAACCGCGGCGCGCGCGCGGCCTGCGCCGGCGCAGCGGTCGCGTGCAGCGCCACCGTGATCCCGCGCGACAGCGTCCAGAACAATTCCAGGATCGAAATGTCGAAACTCGGTCCCGTCACCGCAAGCCAGACGTCGCCAGCGTCGTGGCGGACATGCGCGTCCATGCCGGCGAAGAAATTCGCCAAGGCGCGATGCGTGATCATTACGCCCTTGGGCTGGCCGGTCGAGCCGGACGTGTAGATCACGTAGGCGAGATCGTCCGCCTCTACGACCGGCGCGCGCCAGTCGACGCTTGGCGGTTCGCGCAAGGTTTCGATCGACGCGATGCGGGCGTTGGGAAAGGCGTGGTCGCGCTGGGTCCGCGCGCTCATGATCACGACGCCCGCGCCGGAATCGGCCATCATCATGCGGATACGATCGGGCGGATAGGCCGGGTCGAGCGGCAGATAGGCGGCGCCGGCGCGCATCACGCCGAGCAGCGCAACGACAAGATCGATCCCGCGCTCCAGACACACCCCGACGATGTCGCCGCGCTTGACGCCGTGCGCGGCGAGCGCGGCGGCGATCGCATCGATGCGCGTCCGCAGTGCGGCGTAATCGAGGCTCTCCCAGCGCGAGCGCAACGCGCATGCATCCGGCGTCCGCTGCGCCTGCGCGATCACCGCATCGGCGACGGACTGAAACGCCACGGCGATCGAAGGTCCGCGCAAGGCGTCGTCGTGCGCAGCGTCCTCAAGCGCGATGGCGCGCAAGGGCCGATCCGGCGTATGCGCCAAGGCTTGCGCCATGGCGCCGATCTGAGCGCCGATCGCCGCTGCAGCGTCGATGTCGTCGACGCGCACCTGCAGGGTCAGCGTGTCCCCCGCGGAGTCGATGTCGGCATGGAGCGCCGCCGTCGCGCCGGGGAAGGCGGCGCCGTCGAGGCTGATCGACAGCGGCAGGCGCAGCGCATCGGCGCCGGTGCGGTCGAAGGGAGCATCGCGCAGGCGCAGATCGGCTGGGAACGGGCCGAGCT
>CAZMRN010000040.1:0-10973 GCA_964568575.1 uncultured Caulobacteraceae bacterium | reverse complement strand
GAACAGCGCGGCTCCCGCGGCGACATTCTGACCAGGGCGCACCAAAACCTCGCGCACGACGCCGGACACTTCCGTGGCGATGGCGATGGTTTCGCTCGACGGCTCCACCACGCCGACCGCCGCAACGCTGGCCGCCATGTCGGCGCTTGCGCTCGGCGGCGCGCTGGCAGGCTCGCCGACGGCGCCCTCCGGCTGATCGATCGCGAACACGGCGAAGCCGATGGCGCCGATGGCGGCCGCCGGCAGCGCGGCGCGCTTGATGAGATCGAGATCAATGCGCATGGCGCGGCTCCTCCGATGGGGATTGGGGCGGGGTTGCGATGCGGCCGTCCTCGATGTGAAGGATGCGGTCGGCGAAGCGATAAATGCGGTCATCATGGGTCACGACGAGCACGGCGCGTTCGGGGCTTTTGGCGGCTTCCTCCAAAAGACGCATCACGCCCTGGCCGGCCTCCGCGTCGAGCGCGGCGGTGGGCTCGTCGCACACGATCAGCGCAGGCTCGTGCACCAAAGCGCGCGCGATCGCCACGCGCTGCTGCTGGCCGCCCGACAATTGGCGCGGAAATTTTCGCACATGATCGGCAAGCCCGAGCCGCGCGAGCGCATCGTCTGCGCGCTTCACCGCTTGCGCTGCGGGCACGCCGTCGGCGATGAGCGGGATTGCGGCGTTTTCCGCGGCCGTCAGCGTGCCGATGAGATTATATTGCTGGAAAATGAAACCGATCCGGCGCCGGCGGAAGCGCACCAGCGCGGCGTCGGACATGCGGTCCAGCCGCTCGCCCATCACCTCGACGGCGCCCTCGGTCGGCGACAGCGTGCCGGAGAGGATCGACAGCATCGTAGTCTTTCCCGAGCCGGAGGGGCCGACCAGAAAGGTGATCGCGCCGAATGGAACGTCGAGCGAAACGCCATGCAGCACGCGAATGCGGTCGCCGCCGCTCTCGAACTCCATGACCACATTGTCCGCGCGCGCCGCTTGCATGGCCTATCCCCGGAACACGATTGCGGGATCCATCTTCAGCACGCGCCGCACGCTGAAGAAGGCCGACGCCGTGACGATGACGAACACCAACACCGCCGCGCCCGCCACCACTTGCCAATGCAGGCTGAAGCCCTGCAGGCTCGGATCGCTGCGGCCGAAAAAGATGAAGGCCGCCGTGCCGCCGATGCCGAGGCCGTAGCCGATGAAGCCCACGAGCCAGGCTTGCGCCATCACCATTTGCAGGATCTGCCCATTGGTGACGCCGATGGCCTTCAGCGCGCCGAAATTCTTCAAATTCTCGGTGATGAACATCGCCAACGTCAGCGCCGTGATGACGACGGCGACCACGACGCCCAGCCCGATGGCGATGCCGAACGACAGCGGAATGCCGGTATTGTTGATGATGTAATCGACGCCGGCGCGGGCGAATTGCGGCCGGGTCTGTGCGCGCAGGCCGGTGGCGGCTTCGATCCGCGCGGCGAGTTCTTCCGGCGAAACGCCGTCACGCGCGCCGACGAGCACATAAGAGAGCTTGTTGCGCTCGGGCGGCGTCACCGAAATGGCGTCGGTGTATTTCATGTAGACGATCGGCAGGCCGGCGAAGGCGGTGAGCGCGCGCGTCTCGCCGGCGATGGTGACGCGGTTGTCGTTGATCTCCGCGGTCTGGCCGACAGGGTCGCGGCCGTCGGAAAAGATGAGGCGCGCGGTGTTGCGGTCGACGATGATGGCGTTGCGGCCGCGGATCGCCTCGGCGGCTTGCGCGCGCCCGGACGGCGGCAGGCCGATGAGGCTCTGATTGTCGAGCCCGATGAGGGTGACGGCGGCAAGCGCCCCGTCGGCGGAGCGCAGGGTCGAGGGGCCCCGATAATAGGGTGCAGCCCACGCCACCCCGTCGACCGAGCGCACGCGGTAGAGCGCCTGGTCGCTGATGGCTTCAGGCTGGTCGGCCTGGCGGACGCGCGGGTCCATGACCCACACCTGCGCCTCGCGCACATCGAGGACGGGATTGGCGCCCCAGGTCAAAAGGCCAATGAAAATAGAGGTTTGCTGGGTCATCAGAAGGGTGGCGAAGCCGATCCCCAGCGCCAGGCCGAGATATTTCACCCGGTCCCCCATCAGCATTTTCAGTGCGATGCCCAGCATGGGCTCCCCCGCGCGCCGACGCCGCCCTGGATTGGCCGGCGCTGAACTGATACGTTCAGTCTGCTAACATGGATCAGACTGTACGGTATAGTATGGCGAAAATTAAATCCGACGCGGCTCCCGCCCCGGCGCGCCGCGAGCCGCAGGGGTCGGCCAAGCGCGACGCGATCCTGGAGGCGGCCAAGAGGCTGTTCCTGTTGGAGCCCTATGATCGGGTCAGCATGGATGCGGTCGCCGCCGCGGCGGATGTGTCGAAGGTGACGATCTACGCGCACTTCGAGAGCAAAGAGGGCCTGTTCATCGCCGCCATGGGGGCAGGATGTCTGGCGCTGTTCGATGCGGCCGCGCTCGATGCGAAGCGGTCCGGCGATCTGCAGGCCGTGCTCGCCGATCTCGGCTTCCGCTTCGTGGAGAACATCACGAGCCCGGATGTGAGCGCGCTGCATAGCGTGATGATCGCGGAGAACCAGCGCGGCGGCGGGCTGACGCAGATGTTCTACGATGCGATGGTTGCGCGCTCGATCGAGACCTTGGCGGCGCTGCTGGCGCAGGCGACAGCGGAAGGCAAGCTCGATTGCCCCGATCCGCGCTGTGCCGCAGTGCAATTCATCGCCATGGTGCAAGGCGATTTTTTCTATCGCCATCAGCTTGGCCTCAGCGGGCCGTCCAAGGCGGCGCTGCGCCGCTACGCGCAGGATTGCGCGCAGGTTTTCGTGCGCGGTTATCGCGTCGCCGATCAGCCCAGGCGGTAGCCGAAACCGGGTTCGGCGATCAGCAGGCGCGGGGCTTGGGGATCGTCTTCGATCTTGTCGCGCACCTGACCGACATAAATGCGCAGATACCGGATGTCGGCGTCCTCGTCGCCCCACACGGCGCGCAACAGGGCGGCGTGCGGCACGGGCTTGCCGACATGCATCGCGAGTTCGGCCAGGAGGTCGAATTCCTTGCGCGACAAGCGGATCGGCGCGCCGCCCTTGCTCACCGCGCGGCGCGCCAGATCGATGCGCAGATCGCCGGCGACCACGATCGGCGGCGCGCCGCGCGCCTGCACGCCGTGTCGAAGCGCCGAGCGCAGGCGCGCCAGCACTTCGGCGGTGCCGAAGGGTTTGGTGATGTAGTCGTCGGCGCCGAGATCGAGCGCGCGCACTTTCGCGCTCTCGTCGCTGCGCGCAGTCAACACGATGATGGGCGTGAGATCGCCGGCGCCGCGCAGGGCTTGCAGCAAGGTCAAGCCGTCGCCGTCGGGCAGGCCGAGATCGAGGATCATGAGATCCTGCGGCTGATGCGCGAGCGCCTGGCGTGCAGCGGCGACCGAGCCGGCTTCGGTGACGGCGTAGCCCTCGGCCTTCAGCGTCGCGCACAGCGTCAGGCGCAGCGCCTTGTCGTCCTCGACGAGCAAGAGTCGATGGGCTGCGGCGGTCACGCGGCCTCCTCGATCGGCAATTTGATGCGCACGCACGCGCCGGGACGATCCTGACGGTTCTCCACCATGATGGCGCCGCCCTGGGCCTCAAGGAAGCCCTTGGCGATGGCGAGGCCCAGCCCCGTGCCCGGCGGGCGCCCGTCGCCGTCGACGCCGCGCGCGAACTTGTCGAACAGGTTCGCCATGGCCGCCTCGGGGAAACCTGTTCCCTCGTCGAGGATTTCAACGATGACGGCGCGTCCTTCGCGATAGGCGCGCACCTGGATCGCGGAGCCGTCCGGCGCATATTTGCCGGCGTTCTCGAGCACATTGGCGATCGCGCTTTCGGACAGATCGAGATCAATCAGCACGCGCGGCAATCCGCTCGACACGTCGCGCGCGATGCGTTTTCCGTCCAAGGCGTTGCGAGCGCGGTCCAGCGCGTGATCGACGAGATCGGCGACCTCGCGCGGTTCGCGCCGCGCCCGCACGGCGCCGGCGTCGATGCGGCTCATGTCCAAAAGGTTTTCGATAAAGCGCTTGAGCCGCCGAGTTTCGGCTGCCGCGGTGGCAAGCAATTGATCGCGCGTTTTCGGCGGGTGCCGCGCGCCGAATTGCTCCAGGCTTTCGATCGCGCTCTGAATCGTGGCGAGCGGGGTTCGCAGATCGTGCGACACCGACGCCAGCAGCGTTCCCTTGAGTCGTTCGCTTTCGGCCTCGATGCGCGCATCGGCGGCCTCGCGCTGAAACCGCGCGCGATCCAGCGCGACGCCGGCCTGCGCGGCGAGCAGATCGAGAATGCGCCGTTGTTCCGGGCTGAGGCGCGCGGCGTCGTCCGTCAGGCGCACGCCAATGACGCCGACGAAACCGCGCTCGCCCGGCACAGGCAGAAACAGCCAACGCGCGCCGGGCAGCGTATCGGCGCCGCGCCCGGCCTCGCGCTTTTGGGCGAAGGCCCATTTGGCGGCCGCCATGTCTTCGGCGCCGAGCATTTCAGGGCCCGGCGCTTCTCCGATCACTTCGAGATCGTCGTCACGAACGCCCAGCACCACGACCCGCGCGAACAGCAGCTTCGCCGCCGTCGCGGCCGCGCTTTCGGCGATCTCGCTTTCTTCCTCCTGGCCGACGAGGCCGCGCGCGAACGACTCAAGATCCGCCGACAGCCGCGCCTGTTTGCGCGCGATCACCGCCAGCGCGCGCGTGCGCGCAGCGACCGCGCTGACCGCGGCGCCGACCAGCAGGAAGAAGATCACTGCATAGACATTCCCCGGCTGCGCGATCACAAACGTGTAATAGGGCTCGGTGAGAAAGAAATTGTAGGCCAATGCGGAGATGACGGCGGTGTAGAGCGACACCGCAAGGCCGTACCGCGCCGCCGCAGCGATCACCGAGAGCACGAAAACCAGCGAGATGTTCGGGATTGCGACCGCCTGGTCGACGGCGACGGCGAACGCCGCCGCGATCGCGACGAAGCCGGTCGCCGCAGCGTAGCCGCCGACATCGCCCAGCGGCGGCGGCCGCAGGGCTTCGCTCAGAATCGCTGCGGATGTGCGCGTCTCGCGCGGACAAATCTCGATGGCGATATCGTCGGCGCTGCGCACCAGCTTGCGAATGAGCGAGCCGCGGATCAGTTCGATCCAAAGCGGGCGCGACGCAGCGCCCAGCACGATATGGGTGACGTTGTTGTCGCGCGCATGCGACAGAATCTCCGCGGCCGGATCGTCGCCGGTGAGCGAGCGGGCGCCTCCGCCAAGCTCTTCGGCCAGCCGGAAGGCGTCGAGCAGCGCGTCGCGCGCAGCTTTCGAAGCGCGCTCCGAGTCCGGCGTCGCGACGTGCACCACCTCCCAAGGCGCGCGCAGACGATCGGCCAGGCGCTTGGCGCGGCGCACCACGGTGAGGGATGCCGGCGTGGCGTCGATGCAGGCGAGGATCCGATCGCTGACCTCCCACGGCCCTTCGATTCCGTGTGCGGCCATGTGCGCGCGCATCGCGTCGTCGACGCGCTCGGCGGCGCGGCGCAAGGCGAGTTCGCGCAGCGCTGTGATGTTGCCGGCGCTGAAGAAATTGGCCAGCGCGCGCTGGGCGGTCTCCTGCGGGTAGATTTTGCCGTCGCGCAGGCGCTGGCGCAGCTCCTCCGGCGTGATGTCGACGATCTCGATATCGTCGGCGAGGTCGAGCACGCTGTCTGGGACGGTCTCGCGCACCTGAACATGCGTGATCTTGGCGACGATGTCGTTGGCGCTCTCCAGGTGCTGGACGTTCATCGTGGAATAGACGTCGATCCCCGCGTCGAGCAACTCTTTGACGTCCATCCAGCGCTTGGGGTGGCGCACGCCCTCGGCATTGCTGTGCGCCAGTTCATCGACGAGGACGAGCGTGGGCTTGCGCTTGAGAATGGCGTCGAGGTCCATCTCCTTCAGCGTTTGCCCACGATACTCGATATGACGGCGGGGGATCAGTTCGAGGCCGGCGATCAGCGCGCGCGTCTCGTCGCGGCCATGATGCTCCACCGCGCCGATGACGACGTCGACCCCTTCGCGCTTCTTGTTGTGCCCTTCGAGAAGCATTTCGTACGTCTTGCCGACGCCCGGCGCTGCGCCGAGAAACAGTTTGAACCGGCCGCGTCCTTCCTTCTCCGCCAGCTTGAGCAGAGCGTCCGGGGAGGGTCTGTCGCCGTTTCGCGCCGGCATCGTCAGCGGTCGCTTGTCGCTTCGGCGTCGAGCGCGAGATTGAGGGTCAACACGTTCACGGCGGGCTCGCCGAGCACGCCGATGAAGCGACCTGTCGTGTGCTCGGCGATCAAGGCCAGCACGCGCGGTTGCGATAGTCCGCGCGCGGCCGCGACGCGCGGCGCCTGCGCTTGCGCCGCAGCTACGCTGATGTGCGGATCAAGACCCGAGCCGGACGTCGTCGCCAGATTGGCCGGCACGGCGCCCGCGACGCCGGACGCGCGCAGGCGCGCGACGTCTCCGGCGATGCGCTCTTGCAGCGCGCGCGCCGTGGGACCCAGATTGGAGCCGGAAGACGCCGCCGCGTCATATCCCGCGCCGGCCGCCGATGGGCGCGACCAGAAATAGTCAGGCGCGGTGAAGCTTTGCCCGATCAGCGTCGAGCCGACGACGCGTCCGTCGCGTTCGACAAGGCTGCCATTGGCCTGATGGGGAAACAGCGCCTGCGCGAGCCCGGTGATGGAGAGCGGGTAAGCGAGGCCCAAAAGCGCTGTGAACAGCACGGTCAGCACAAGCGCGGGACGAAGTAAGCGCATCGAGCGTGTATCCTTAAGCCAGACCGGCGGCCGACACGAGCGTGTCGATCGCCTTGATGCCGATGAACGGCGCGATCAGACCGCCCAGACCATAGATCGCGAGATTGCGCGCCAGAAGCCGCCCGGCGGGCGCCGGCCTGTACGGCACGCCGCGAAGCGCCAGCGGGATCAAGGCTGCGATGATAAGCGCATTGAAGATGATCGCCGAGAGGATGGCGCTCTCCGGCGAGGCAAGCCCCATCACGTTGAGACCGCCGATTTGCGGATAGATCGCGGCGAACATCGCGGGAATGATGGCGAAATATTTCGCCACGTCGTTGGAGATCGAAAACGTCGTCAGCGCGCCGCGCGTCATCAGCAATTGCTTGCCGATGCCGACGATCTCGATGAGCTTCGTGGGATCGCTGTCGAGATCGACCATGTTGCCGGCCTCGCGCGCCGCAACCGTGCCGGTCTGCATCGCCACGCCGACATCCGCTTGCGCCAAAGCGGGCGCGTCATTGGTGCCGTCGCCGCACATGGCCACGAGCCGGCCCGCATGCTGTTCGCTGCGGATCAGGTCGAGCTTCTTTTCCGGCGTGGCCTGGGCGAGGAAGTCGTCGACGCCGGCTTCCGCCGCGATCGCCGCCGCGGTGAGCGGATTGTCGCCGGTGATCATCACCGTGCGGATGCCCATGGCGCGCAGCTCGGCGAAGCGTTCCTTCACGCCGCCCTTCACGATGTCCTTGAGATAGACCACGCCCAAGGGCGCGCCGTTGCGCGCAACCGCGATGGGCGTGCCGCCGGCGCGCGCGACGCGTTCGGCGATCTGCTGCATCAGCGGCGGCGGCGTCCAGCCCGGGCCGTTCACATCCTTCAAATGATCGATGATCGCATCGACGGCGCCTTTGCGGATGCGATCGCCGCCCCAATCGACGCCGCTCATGCGCGTCTGCGCGGTGAAAGGAATAAAGCGCGCCTTGTGCTCGGCTGGATCGCGCGCGCGCAAGCCGTGGCGCTCCTTGGCGAGCACGACGATGGAGCGGCCTTCCGGCGTTTCGTCGGCGAGGCTGGCCAATTGCGCGGCTTCCGCGAGCGCCGCTTCGGCGACGCCGGTCAAGGGATGAAACTCCGTCGCCTGGCGATTGCCGAGCGTGATCGTGCCGGTCTTGTCGAGCAGCAACACGTCGACGTCGCCCGCCGCCTCCACAGCGCGGCCCGACAGCGCAAGCACATTGAAGCGGATGAGGCGGTTCATGCCGGCGACGCCGATCGCGGAGACGAGACCGGCGATGGTGGTGGGAATGAGCGCGATGAACAGCGCGGCCAGGGCGACGCCCGACACCGCGCCGCCGGCGTAATCGGCGAAGGGCGGGATCGCTGCGACGGCGACGAGAAAGATCAAGGACAGCGCGGCCAGCAGGATGGCGAGCGCGATTTCGTTCGGCGTCTTGCGCCGGTCAGCGCCCTCCACGAGGGCGATCATCTTGTCGAGGAACGAGGAGCCGCGCTCCGCGGTGATGCGCACCACGATGCGATCGGAGAGCACGCGCGTGCCGCCGGTGACGGCGGACCGGTCGCCGCCGGATTCGCGGATCACCGGCGCGCTTTCGCCGGTGATGGCGCTTTCGTCCACAGTGGCGACGCCGTCGATGACTTCGCCGTCGCCGGGGATGACGTCGCCGGGTTCGCACACGACGAGATCGCCGATCTTGAGATCCGGCGCGCGCACGCGCTCGAAAGCGTCGTCGCCGGCGCTGCGCACGCGCTTGGCGATCGTCTCGGTCTGCGTCTTGCGCAGGCTCGCAGCCTGCGCCTTGCCGCGCCCTTCCGCGATCGCCTCGGCGAAATTCGCGAACAGCACGGTGAGCCAAAGCCAGAACGTGATCTGTCCGGAGAACAACGCCTCGCCGCCGGCGGTGAGATCGCGGATCCAGAAGAAGGTGGCGAGCGTCGCGGTGACGGCGGTGACGAAAATCACCGGATTGCGCGCGAGCCAGCGCGGATCGAGCTTGCGCAGCGCGTCCAAAGCGGCCGCGCGGATCAGCGCCGCCGAAAACGCGGATGCGGACGATGCGGTGGTCATGTCAGCCTCAGAAGGTCTGGCCGCGCAACAGCGCGAAATGTTCGGCGATGGGGCCCAGCGTCAGCGCCGGAAAGAAGGTCAGCCCGCCCATGATCAGTATGACGCCGACAAGCAGGGCGACGAACAGCGGCCCGTGCGTCGGCAGCGCGCCGACCGAGGGCGGCGCTTTGGCTTTGGCGGCGAGCGATCCCGCGACCGCGAGCATCGGGACGATCATCGCGAAGCGCCCCAGCAGCATGGCGACGCCCAGCGTGACGTTCCAGAACGGCGCGTTGGCGGTGAGGCCGGCGAAGGCCGAGCCGTTGTTCGCCGCCGCGCTGGAATACGCATAGAGCATTTCGGAAAAGCCGTGCGGCCCCAAATCCTGCGGCCCCGCCGCGCCGCCTTCCAGCGCGGTGCGCCACACGGGCGCTGCGCTCGCGAGCGCCGTCAGCGCCAGGATGGCGAACGGCGTGACCAGAAGCGCAAGCATCGTCAGCTTCATCTCGCGCGCTTCGATTTTCTTGCCGAGATAGTCCGGCGTGCGCCCGACCATCAGCCCGGCGACGAACACCGCAAGGATGACGTAGAGCAGCATGCCATAGAGGCCTGCGCCGACGCCGCCGACGATGATTTCGCCAAGCTGCATGTTGAACATCACGGCGCCGCCGCCGAGCGGCATGAAGCTGTCGTGCATCGCATTGACTGCGCCGCAGGACGCCGCGGTCGTGACGACGGCGAACAGCGCCGACGTGACGATGCCGAAGCGCACCTCCTTGCCTTCCATGTTGCCGTCCGCAGCGTTCAGCCCCGCTGCGACATGCAGCGGATTGCCCTGCGCTTCTGCCCAATAGGTCAGCGCGGTCGAGCCGACGAACAGCACGCCCATCGCCGCCAGCAGGGCCCAGCCCTGGCGCTGGTCGCCGACCATGCGGCCGAACACGTTCGTAAGCGCCGCGCCGATGGCGAAGATGGAGACCATCTGCACGAAATTCGACAGCGCGGTTGGGTTCTCGAACGGATGGGCGGCGTTGACGTTGAAGAAGCCGCCGCCATTCGTGCCGAGCATCTTGATGGCGATCTGGCTGGCCACGGGGCCGAGCGCGAGCGTCTGTTCGCCGCCTTCTAGCGTGGCGGCTGTGGCGGAGCCGGCGAGCGTTTGCGGCACGCCCTGCCACACGAGAAACAGCGCGAAGGCGATCGAGATCGGCGCCAGCACATAAAGCGTAATGCGCGTGACGTCCGACCAGAAATTGCCGAGACTGTTGGCGCGCGCTTGCGCGAAGCCGCGAATGAACGCCAGCGCCAGCGCGATCCCGGTCGCTGCAGAGAGGAAATTCTGCACCGTGAGACCCGCCATCTGACTGAAATGGCTCATCGTGGTTTCGCCGCCATAGCTTTGCCAATTGGTGTTTGTCACGAACGAGATGGCGGTGTTGAAGGCGAGATGCTCGCTCAAGGCGGCGAAGCCTTGCGGATTGAGCGGCAGAACGTGTTGCAGGCGCAGGATCGCGTACAGCAGCGCAAAGCCCGCCGCATTGAGCGCCAGCATGGACAGCGCATAGCGCTTCCAATCCTGATCCTCATCCGGCTTGACGCCGGCGGCGGCGTAGATGAAGCGCTCAACGGGCGCGAGGATCGGGCTCAGCCATGTGCGCTCGCCCTTGGCGATGCGCGTCAGGTACGCGCCCAATGGCGCCGTGAGCGCCAGGACCACGACGACGAAGAGGGCGATCTGCACCCAGCCTTGCCACGTCATCAGAATTTCTCCGGCCGCAGCAGCGCAACGATCAGGTAGACGCAAATGATGAGGGCCGCGGCGGCCCCGAGCGCGTAATCGAGGCTCATCAGGCTTTGCCGCACGCGAAGGCGTACGCCGCCATCAGGGCGAAGCCGCCCAGGCCAAGGACGAGATACAGGATGTCGGTCATGCGCGCGGGCCTCCAGGTGTGGAGAGACTTGCGCATCCCGGCATAGGAATTCGATACAGGTTTGCGGCTACAGTGCGCGATAGAGGTGCAGCGAAGGGATGCCGGCGCGGAACCCGGCCTTCTCATAGGCGCGGCGCGCCGGCGCGTGGCTGTCGTCGCCGCCCACCCCGACGACGGCCGCGCGCATCCCCTCCGCGCGCATGAAC
>CAZMRN010000039.1:10840-11065 GCA_964568575.1 uncultured Caulobacteraceae bacterium | reverse complement strand
GCGGCGGGGTTCGGCACGCCCTCGACCAGCGCCCGCATCGCGCCGCACTGGCTGAAGGCGCCCGCCGCGCGTGCGCGCGATTATTATCGCGTCGAGGATGATGCGGGACGGCGCTATTGGCTCTATCGCGAAGGCTTCTTCGACGACGCCGCGCCCCCGCGCTGGTTTGTGCACGGCCTGTTCGGATGAGCGGCTTTGCGGACTTGTGCGCGACGACGAATTTCT
>CAZMRN010000039.1:268-10763 GCA_964568575.1 uncultured Caulobacteraceae bacterium | reverse complement strand
CCGCCCAGCGCTCGCCGGCGTAGTGCGCGCGCATGCGGCGGCGAAGGAGGCCGGCCTGCGTCTCGCCGTCGGCGCGCGGCTCGTTTTCACCGACGATGCGCCGGATCTGTTCGTCTATCCGCGCGACCGCGCCGCCTATAGCCGCCTGACGCGCCTGTTGACGCTGGGCAATCGCCGCGCGCCCAAAGGCGAATGCCATCTGCAGTTCAAGGATTTTCTGGACGGCGGCGAAGGGCTTCTGGCGATCGCCGTCGGCGCGGGCGACGCGCTCGCGCCGGCGCTCAACGCGATCCGGACGCGCTTCGGCGCGGTTTGGCTCGCGGCGCCGATGCGGTTCGACGGCGAAGACAAACGCCGCCTCGGCGATCTGCACGCCTGCGCTGCGCAAACCGGCGCCGCGCTGATCGCCACCACCGAGCCCTTGCATCATGTTCCAGAACGGCGCGCGCTGCTCGACGTGCTGACATGCGTGCGCGAAAAGACCACGCTCGACGCGGCCGGACGTCTGCTCGCTGCGAATGCGGAGCGGCATCTGAAAACGCCGCAGGAAATGGCGCGCCTGTACGCGCAGGCGCCGGACGCGGTCGCCGAAACGCTGCGCTTTCTCGATGCAACGCGTTTCTCGCTTGATGAATTAAGCTACCAATATCCAGACGAAGCGGTCGCCGGCTACGCCACGCCGCAGGCGGCGCTGGAGGCGTTGTCCTGGGCGGGCGCGGCGCGGCGCTATCCCGAGGGCGTGCCCGACGGCGTGCGCGCCTCGCTGGAGCGCGAACTGGGCATCGTCGCTCAGCTCAATTACGCGCCCTATTTCCTCACCGTGGCCGACATCGTGCGCTTTGCCCGCGAAGAACGCGGCATTCTGTGCCAGGGGCGCGGTTCGGCGGCGAACTCCACCATCTGCTATTGCCTGGGCGTCACCGAAGTGAACCCGGCCGAAGCCTCGCTCCTGTTCGACCGCTTCATCTCCACCGAGCGCAACGAACCGCCCGACATCGACGTCGATTTCGAGCATGAGCGGCGCGAGGAGGTGATCCAGTACGTCTATGAAAAATACGGCCGCCATCGCGCCGCGTTGGCGGCGACCTTGATCCGCTATCGCGGCCGCAGCGCGATCCGCGACGTGTGCAAGGCGTTCGGCTTCTCGGAGGATCGCATCGCCATGCTGTCGCACACGCAGCAATGGTGGTCCAAGACCGTGAGCGAAGAGACGCTGGCCGAACTTGGTCTCGATCCGCGCGATGGGCGGCTCAAGGCGTGCTTGTCCGTCGTGCAGGCGCTGCGCGGCTTTCCGCGGCATTTGTCGCAGCATGTCGGCGGCCTCGTGATCACCCGCGACCGGCTGGACGACGTCGTGCCGATCCAGAACGCGGCGATGGCGGATCGCACGGTCGTGGAATGGGACAAGGACGATCTGCAGACGCTGAAAATTCTCAAAGTCGATATCCTGGCGCTCGGCATGCTCAGCTGCATCCGCAAGGCGTTCGATCTGATCAATGCGCATTATCCCGATTGGGCGGAGAAAGCCGCGGGCGATGTGCCGCGGCCGACGCGCGGAACGCTTTCCTCCCCTGCGCAGCGCAGCGAAGCGGGGGAGGTGGCCGAGCGGAGCGAGGACGGAGGGGGCGACGCGCGCGGCTCCCCCCTCAGTCACGCTGCGCGTGACAGCTCCCCCGCACGCGGGGGAGCAAACGGTTGCGTTCCCCTCACCCTTGCGACGCTGCCTAAGGAAGATCCGCGCGTCTACGCCATGCTGCAGCGCGCGGATTCGGTCGGCGTGTTTCAGGTCGAGAGCCGCGCGCAGATGTCGATGCTGCCGCGGTTGCGGCCAGAGAATTTCTACGACCTGGTGATCGAGGTCGCCATCGTGCGGCCGGGCCCGATCCAGGGCGGGATGGTGCATCCCTATCTCAAGCGCAAGCAGGGCATGGAGAAGGTGACGTATCCGTCGAAGGCGCTGGAGGCGGTGCTGAGCCGCACGCTGGGCGTGCCGCTGTTTCAGGAGCAGGCGATGCAGATCGCCATCGTGGGAGCGGGATTTTCGCCGCCTGAGGCCGACAAGCTGCGCCGCGCCATGGCGACGTTCCGGCGCGTCGGCACGATCGGGCAATTGCGCGAGAAATTCGTCGCCGGCATGCGCGCCAACGGCTATCCGCAGGAGTTCGCCGAGGCCAGTTTTCGCCAGATCGAAGGCTTCGGCGAATACGGCTTTCCGGAAAGCCACGCGGCGAGCTTCGCGCTTCTCGTCTACGCCTCGTCCTGGATCAAATGCCATTATCCCGACGTCTTCGCCGCAGCGCTCCTGAACGCCCAGCCGATGGGCTTTTATGCGCCTGCGCAGATCGTGCGCGATGCGGCCGAGCACGGCGTGGCGATCCTGCCGATCGACGTGAACTTTTCCGATTGGGACAATCGCCTGGAGTCTGCGGCTCAGCCTCCGCGCGCGCACGCCCGTCACGCCGATCAGCAGCCCGACATCCGCGCGCGCTGCGCGGTGCGTCTGGGCTTTCGCCAGGCGAGCGGCCTGCGCGAGAACGACATCCGCGCCTTCGTTGCGGCGCGCGGCGAAGGATATGATTCCGTGCGCGACGCGTGGCTGCGCGGGGGCCTGTCGCCGGCGACGATCGAACGGCTCGCCGATGCGGATTGCTTCCGCTCCCTCGGGCTCGATCGCCGCGACGCGCTGTGGGCGGCGCGCGGGCTCAACCGCGTCGGCGGACAGGAAGACCTGCCGCTCTTCGCCGCCGCGCCCGATCCCACCCAGGAGGCCGATTTCGCCCTGCCGGCCATGCCGCCGGGCGCGCATGTGGTGGAGGACTATCGCACGCTCGGCCTGTCGCTGAAGGATCATCCGCTGGCGCTGTTGCGCGCCCATCTCGCTGCGCGGCGCGTCACGCCGGCCGAGCGCCTGGGCGAACTCGCCAACGGCGCGCGCGTGCGCGTGGCCGGCCTCGTGCTCGTGCGCCAGCGCCCCGGCACCGCCTCCGGCGTGATCTTCATGACGCTGGAGGACGAAACCCACATCGCCAATATCGTGGTGTGGCCCAAAGTGTTCGAGCAGCACCGCGCGCCTGTGCTGGGCGCGCGCCTGTGCGCGGTCGACGGGCGCGTGCAAAGCGAACGCGGCGTGGTGCATGTCATCGCCGAACGCGTCGCCGATTACAGCGCGCTGTTTGCGCATCTCTCCGACGGCGCCTTCACGCCGGCGCTTGCGCGCGCCGACGAGGTGCGCCGCCCGCAGGCCGACGGCCGCACCCATCCGCGCGCGGTCAAGCAGGATTTGCGGCACAGCGGCGTCGAGGCGGTGATGCCCCGCGGGCGGAATTTCCACTGACGCGAAACGGTTCAGCCCGCCATGAACGCGTTGCGCACGCCGTCGACGATGAATTGCGCCGCCAACGCCGCCAACAGAATGCCGAAGATGCGCGTAATCATCGCCGCCACGGTGGCTCCCATCAGCCGCGTCAGCGGCCCCGCCAGCAGGAAACACAACAGGCACAGCGCCAGATTGGCCGCCGCCCCCGCCATCACCGCCGCGCGTGAGAGCGCGTCGGTCTCCTGGGTGAAATAGAGCATGATGCTGGCGATCGCGCCCGGCCCCGAGATCAGCGGAATCGCCAACGGAAAGACCGAAATGTCGTCCTCGTGTTCGGGATGGCGCGCCTGCTCGGCCTTGACGAGTTCGGCGCGCTCCTCCCGGCGTTCGGTGCGCTTTTCGAACAACATGTCGACCGCGATCAGGAACAACAGCACCCCGCCCGCGATGCGGAAGGCGTCGAGCGTCACGCCGAGTTTGCCCAACAACCAAGCGCCGCCGAAGGCGAAGCCGACCAGCACGCCGGTGGCCACCGCCACGGACTTGATCGCCATGCGCCGCCGCCACGCCGGGCTCATGGTCTGCGTCATCGTGGCGAAGATCGGCGCCAGGCCCGGCGGATCGATCACCACGAAGAACGTCACGAAGGCGGCGAGAAAAATCTCGATCATGGCGCGGGCGGAACGGCTGCATCGGCGCGCCGGCACAGGGAGCCGTCAGGATTGGTGTAGCAATCCTCGCGCCCTGTGAGGCTGTCATAAAGCGCGCGCGGGAGATTGATGTAGTCGTCGCTCCAGGCGCGGCCCGGCGGCGCGGGAAAGCGGCGCCAGCCGTCCTGGAGAAGCGGCAGATCGTCGACGATCGCCTGATCGCGCGCCACCACCATCACGCTCGCCGGCAATCCGCCGTAGCCATAAGCCAGCGGATCGTCGACCGAGCGGCTCACGCGCCAAGCCCAGCCCGCGTTCAAATCGCGCACTACGCGCGCGGCTTCCGCCACCAGCGCCAAATTTCGATTGGACAGGTGCATGACAAGCACGCCGCGCGGCGAAAGCTTATTGAGATAAAGCGCCACGGCCTCGCGCGTCAAAAGATGCGCCGGCACCGCGTCGGAGGAAAACGCATCAAGCACGACGACGTCGAAGCGCGCGTCGGGTTCGTCCGCAAGACTCAAGCGCGCATCGCCGATCACAACGCGCGCCTGCGGCGCGCATTGCGGCACATAGGTGAAGAGCGCGTCGGGACCTGTCGACAAGCGAACGACTTCGGGATCGATCTCGAAAATCGTCAACTCATCGCGCGAGCTCATCAGGCAGGCCGTCGAGCCGGCGCCGAGGCCGACGAGCGCCAGACGCCCTTGGTCGCTGGCGGCCAGCCCCGCCAAGATCGCCTCGCCAAGCGCAGTTTGAGGATTGTAATAGGTGATCGGGCGACGCGAGACGTCCGGCCCGGTCAGCTGGGCGCCGTGAATCGTCGTACCGTGCATCATGATGCGCAGGTTCGAGTCCTGACTGCGCGACGGCAATTGCTCGATGCGCGCCACGCCGAAAAAACTGCGCGTCTGACGCAAAATCTGCGCGCCGTTGGCGTCGTCGACGAACACCGCTCCGAACCCGACCAGCACCAGCGCTGCGAGAATGACGGGCCGATCCCGGTTGAGAAAGATAGCCAGCGCTACAGCGCCAAGCGCCAGCAGGAACAGCATCTCCTGGGAATAGCCGTTGTCGGTCAAACACAGGATCAGCGTGATCAGGATGAGCGGGAACGCCACGCCGAGCGCTGCGCGCGTCACGCGGTCCTCCGCCTGCAGGCTCGCATGCGTCACAAAGGCGAATGTCAGGAACGACAGCGCAAGCAGGATCCAGCGCAGCGGCGTCGCCAAGAGCGGCGCGGTGTGGCTCGCCTGATCGAGGACAAGCACGCTCGGCGTGATCGCCACATAGGTCATCAGCGCCGCGAGCGCGACGCTGCACGCCAGAAAGCCGATGCGATGCGGGGTGTAGATTCCCTCCCGCGCCGCCGGCCATGCGCCCGCGACGATCGCGGCGGCGGCGCCGATGCCCCCTGCCGTGATCGCCAATTCCGTCGGCTGGCGGACGCCCAGCGCCAGCATGACGCCCAGCATGACGACCGCAGCGACCGCGAGAACATCCGCGAGACTAGGCATGGTCGCGCCCTGCCGCGGCCGGAACAACGCGCACGCCGCCAGCGCCAGCGGATATTCGTAGACGCCATTGAAAATCACCGGCGCGGCGAGCGCGGTGGCGGCCCCGCCAACAACGCCTCCAGCCGAAATCCAGAGAAAGAATTCCGTCACGCGCGAGGCGGACGGACGCCGCGCCGCGAGCCAGAGGTGGCACACGAGCGCACTGAGAAAAAAGCACGCCAAATTCGCCAGCAGCGCCCAGCCCCAGGCGCGATGCGCGAAATACCCCACCATCAGAAGCGCAAGCGTCAACGGATGCAGGATCAACGCAAGCGGCGCCGCCTTTTCGCCGCCGCGCGCGAATGCGATGATGAACGTGATCAGATAGAGCGCCAACGGCGCGACCCAAAGGAACGGCGCCGAGGCGACGTCTGTCGAAATATGCTGCGTGACGCCCAGAAGAAGGCTCGACGGCGCCGCCGCTGCGAGCAGCCACAGGATGCGGTCTCGCCAGGTGATCGCATCGGGGTCTGAAATTGTCGCGCTGGCTGCGTCCTCGCGCGCCTGCGCGACGATCACCAGAGCCGCGCAACTTGTGATCAGCGCCGCGGCGAGCGCATACCCGAAGCGCCAGGCTTCGCTTTGCGCGGCCGCGCCCAGAAGCGGCTCAACAAGAACCGGATACCCCAGAAGCCCGATCAAGCTGCCGAGATTGCTTGCCGCGTAGAGATAATACGGATCGCTGGCGTCGCTTCTGCCGCTGCGCGCGTACCAGGCCTGCAGCAGCGGCGCGGTGGCGGATGCGGCGACGAACGGCGCGCCCACCGACAGCGCCAGCACGCCGAGCGTCCACGCAATCGGATGCGAAGGATCAGGCGGCCCAAGCGCGCCGCTCACCGCGATCGGCTGCAGCGCAAGGCCGAGGATGAGGAACGCCGCATGGATGGCGCCCTGCACGCGGAGATCGCGCACGCGCTGCAGACCATGGGCGTAGAAATAGCCGAGCAGCAGCGCGCCCTGGAAGAACACCATCGAGGTGTTCCACACCGCCGGCGAACCGCCCATCAGCGGCGTCACCATGCGCGCGAACATCGGCTGCAGCGCAAAGATCAAGGCGGCGTTCACGAAGATCGCCAGCGTGAACACGGGGGCCGCCGCCCGTCTCGCTGTCGCCTGCATGCTTGGTCCCGCGATTCGCTGATTTGCGCTGTTCTGCCATGGACAGGGAGCTCCTGTCAGAGGCTAAATGGCGCGATGTTTCGCGACGACCTGATCATGAACGCGCAGCTTTTGCTGGCAGACCTCGAGGAAAGACGGCTGAAGCTGGCCACCGCGGAAAGCTGCACCGGCGGCTTGATCGCGGGCCTCTTGACTGAGATTCCAGGGTCCTCCGCCGTCGTCGAACGCGGATTGTCTATTCGAACCGCGCCAAGCAGGACATGCTCGGCGTCCCCGGCGATCTGATCGCCGACGCCGGCGCCGTCAGCGAACCGGTGGCGCGCGCCATGGCGGAAGGCGCGCTGCGTGAAAGCCGCGCAAACATCGCCGTCGCCGTGACCGGCGTGGCGGGCCCGGGCGGCGGCACGGCGCTGAAGCCGGTCGGTCTCGTGCATCTCGCGTGCGCACGGGAAAACCGCTCGATCCTGCATGTCGCGGAGCGTTTCGGCGATATCGGCCGCAGCGCCATCCGCCTGCGCACCGTCGAGACCGCGCTCGCGATGATCCGCCAGCAGATTTAGCCTGCGCCGAAGCGGCGACGCGCCTCCGCTTCGAAGGCGGCTGCGATCTTCGAGGCCGCACGCTCGCGATTCATGCCGGCGACCGCCTGCAGGATCGGGTTCTTGAACTCGTAGGCGATGTCGAAGGACACCACCGAGCCGCCGCGCCCGTCGTCGCGAAAGCGCCAGGTGTTGGTCAGCGATTTGAACGGCCCGCGCACGAGCGCAACATCGACCTCCCCCGCTTCGGGATCGGCGCGCACGCGCGTGGCGAAGCGCTCGAGAAACGCCTTCCATCCGACTAGCGCCTCGGCCACGCCTTCCCAGGCTGCGCCGTCCTGGCGTTCGCGCTTGAGCGTCAGCGCCTTCACCCAGGGAATGAAGCGCGGATAGCTCTCGACGTCGGCGACCAGCTCGGCGAGCGCGCGCGGCCCGTACGGCAGGCGCAATTGCGTGGCGATATGGGCGGGCGACGTCGTCACAGCTAAGAAACGATCACGCGGCCGCCACGCGCGCAGCCTTCAGGCGCGCATAATCCTCGCCGGCGTGATGGCTCGAGCGCGTCAGCGGGCTGGCGGAGACCATCAGAAAGCCTTTGGCGTAGGCGATGGTTTCGAGCGCCTTGAACTCGTCCGGCGTCCAATAGCGATCGAGTGCGGCGTGCTTTCGCGTCGGCTGCAAATATTGTCCGATGGTGAGAAAATCGACATTGGCGGCGCGCAGATCGTCCATCACCTGCAGCACCTCTTCCCGGGTTTCGCCCAAGCCCACCATCAGACCGGACTTGGTGAACAAGAGCGGGTCGCGCTCCTTGGCTTTGTCGAGCAGGCGCAGCGACGCGTAATAGCGCGCGCCGGGACGGATCGATTGATACAGGCGCGGCGTGGTTTCGAGATTGTGGTTGAACACGTCGGGCTTGGCGTCGATCACGCGCTCGGCCGCGCCGGGCTTGCGCAGAAAATCCGGCGTGAGGATTTCGATCGTGGTCTGCGGCGCCGCGGCGCGGATAGCCTTGATGGTGCGCACGAAATGATCGGCGCCGCCGTCCTCCAGGTCGTCGCGATCGACCGAAGTGACCACCACGTGCGACAGGCCCATCGCCGCGACCGCGCGCGCGACGCTCTCCGGCTCGCTGGCGTCGAGACCGTTCGGCTTGCCGGTCGAGACGTTGCAGAAGCTGCAGGCGCGCGTGCACACCTCGCCGAGGATCATGAACGTGGCGTGGCGCTGGCTCCAGCATTCGCCGAGATTGGGGCACGCCGCCTCTTCGCACACCGTGACGAGCTTGTTCTCGCGCACGATCCGGCGCGTGTCCTCATAGACCGCCCCTGCCGGCGCCTTGACGCGGATCCAATCGGGCTTGCGCGGCGCCGGGGAATCCGGGCGCGCGGCCTTTTCGGGATGGCGAGGACGGTGCGCGCGCGCATCGATCAGCGTGGTCATGCGTCACGAACATGGTCCGCGCCGCCGCCGCAATCAATCGGCGCAGCCGCCGCACCGACCCGCCCAGAGCAGAACACAAACAGAACATTGCTCCGCGAGCGCACCGCAAGCGCCATCTTGCAAAAGACTTCGAGGCGGCTACCCTTGTTACAAGGTTGAAACATTTTTCACGGTGTGCGCTTGCACGTCGTGTCGGCCGTCATGACATCACACGCGCGCCGTCCGTTGGGCGACGCGGAACGGGCATCGGGAGACGACGCATGGGGCATGGGCCCTTTGATTTTGCGCGCACCCGCGTCACGCTGTTTGACGCTCTGGTTCGCATCCGAAACGCCAAAGGGGGAAGCACCCCCATCCTCGAAGACCATGACCGCAAGGTCCTGACCTATGACGGCCTGATCCGCGCCGCTTTCGCGCTCGGCGGGCGCCTCAAGCGCATGACCGCGCCCAACGAGGCGGTGGGCGTGCTCTTGCCGACCGGCGTCGGCGCCACGGTGACGTTTTTCGCCCTGCACGCGATCGGGCGCACGCCGGCGATGCTGAACTTCACCGCCGGTCCCGCCAATCTCAAGGCGGGGTGCGCGGCGGCGAAGGTGCGCCGAGTGTTGACCGCGCGGCGCTTCGTCGAACAAGGCCAGCTCGATCGCCTCGTCGAAGAACTCGGCCGCAGCGTCGAGATTACCTATCTGGAAGACGTCCGCGAAAGTCTTGGCCTGGGCGACAAGATCGGCGCCCTGATCAAGAGCTTTGCGCCGCAGAGTTTCGCCGCCAAGGGCGATCCCGACGCGCCGGGCGTGGTGCTGTTCACCTCCGGCTCGTTCGGCGCGCCGCGCGGCGCGGTGCTGAGCCACGCCAACATCATTTCCAATATCGAGCAAATTTACGCGCATGTGACGTTCGACCCGACCTGGTCGTTCTTCAATCCGCTGCCGATGTTCCATTGCTACGGACTGACAGGCGGCACGCTTCTGCCGATCCTGTGCGGGCACAAGGCGTTTCTCTATCCCTCGCCGCTGCACTTCAAAGAGATCCCCAAGCTCGTGCGCGAGGCGGGATCGCACGTCATGTTCGCCACCGACACCTTCGCCACGCAATATGCGCGCGGCGCGCAGGAAGGCGATCTGTCGAGCCTGGTGTTCATGGTGCTCGGCGCCGAGCGCGTGAAGCCCGAGACGCGCGAGCTTTACGCGCGCAAGTTCGGGGTGGAATTGCTTGAAGGCTATGGCGCCACCGAGGCTTCGCCGGTGATCGCGGTCAATCAGCCCGGCATGAACAAACACGGCTCGGTCGGGCGCATCCTGCCGGCGCTGGAATGGCGCCTCGAGGCCGTGCCCGGCATCCAGGAAGGCGCAAAGCTGTTGGTGCGCGGCCCCAATGTGATGAAGGGTTATCTGAATCCGGAGGCTGATGGCGGCGTCGATCCCCTGCCCGGCGGCTGGCACGACACCGGCGACATCGTCGACATCGATGAAGACGGCTACGTGCGGATCATCGGGCGCGCCAAGCGCTTCGCCAAGATCGGCGGCGAGATGGTGTCGCTGAACGCGGTCGAAACGATCGCGCAAAAGCTTTGGCCGCTTTACAATCACGCCGCCGTTTCGCTGCCGTGCGCCCGCAAGGGCGAGCGCGTCGTGTTGTTCAGCGACAATCCGAACGCCCATCCGTCGGAGCTTTTGTCGTTCGCGCAGGCGAACGGCGCGCCGGAAATTGCAGTGCCAAAGAAGGTTGTGCCGCTGAAGGAGATCCCGGTTCTGGGCACCGGCAAAACCGATTACGTCGCGCTGCAGAAAATCGCGGAGAACACGATCACGTCGGAAGCGGCGTAGCCGGACGCGCCGGCGGCGCGTGATTGAGCGCGAAGGCGCCGAGACC
>CAZMRN010000039.1:0-206 GCA_964568575.1 uncultured Caulobacteraceae bacterium | reverse complement strand
CGATCGCCGCCAAGGCGGCGAGACCAAGCGCGAGCGCGCCTAACCGCCGCCCAAACGTTGCGCCGCGCACCAGCACCGCGCCGAGCGCAATCGCGCCGACGGCGTATCCCGCCGCCAGCAGCGCCGGATAGGTCATGATGATCGCAATCCCCAGGGGCATGCCGATCAAAGAGGCGATCGCCGCCAGCGCCCCGAGGATCGGGGCT